>CAZRKD010000028.1:0-11877 GCA_964600515.1 uncultured bacterium | reverse complement strand
CTACACGCGTAAGATCGTCGGCAGCGTCAGATGTGTATAAGAGACAGGTATTATTACATCTGAGAAAGACATGATTCGCATCGCATCGGCACGGGAAATTATAGCATTTCTTGATTTTGCACCGCTTGAAGCACGTTATAAAATTGTAATCATCGATGATGCAGATACGATGAATATCCAAACACAAAATGCACTTTTAAAAACAATCGAAGAACCGCCACCGAATACTATTATGTTTTTTATTGCCCATACGAAACGAGCGATACTGCCGACGATTCAATCACGAAGCTGTATCTTGAAGGCCCAAGCTTTATCTTCTTTACCTAAAGAAAATACTGCAGGTGAAAAGAAAGCATATAATCTCAATTTCCATACAGCCGATTCCCTTGCCGAAAACGCTCTTCTCATTAAAGATAAAGAAACACTTAAGGAATATGTCGGCGAGGTACTTATGTGCTTGAAAGATCGTATTGGAGCACATAATAATTCTGACATTCATTATGACGAAAGACTTTTCCAGTGTATTGATTACAGTCTATCACTTGAGAAAAGAATTAAAGAAAATTGTAATGTTCAATTAACATTAACCAATTTACATTTAAGATTAAGGAGTCTCTATGCGCATAGCGAAAGTCAAATTTAAAAATAGTATCCGGCCCGAAAGTATTAATGCTTCTGATATTAAAATACGCGTTGGTGATCTTGTGGTTGCAGACACAAAAGATGGTCTCAAAGTTGGCAAGATCTCGCTCATTATTAATCTTCCTGATACAAAGATACGTGATCGTATTGTACGAGTTGCAACAAAAGAAGATTTGGAACGTGAAGCACACAATGAAAAACGGCAAGTTCAAGCATTTAATTATTGTTTGGATAAAATTAAAGAAAGAAATCTCACCATGAAACTCTCTCGTGTCGAATTTCATGCAAATGGCTCTCAAGCTACGTTTTTCTATACATCTGATAATCGAGTCGATTTTCGAGAATTGGTAAAAGATCTTGCACAAGAATTACATACACGTATTCAGATGATGCAAATTGGTCCTCGCGAAGAAACAAAACAAATTGGAGGTATTGGTCCATGCGGACAACAACTCTGCTGTAATCGCTATATTAATTCTTTTTCTCCGCTTGCAGTTAGTGCCGCTAAAAATCAAGGCCTATCAATGAATCCCACGAAACTCACGGGCTTATGTGGAAAATTAAAATGTTGTCTATCATACGAAGAAAAAAATTATTGTAATTGTTCACAAGGCCTACCAAAGGTCAATGATCTTATTGCAACAAGCGAAGATGGAGAGTGCAAAGTCAAATATCTCAACATTCTTCCACGACAAATTACGATTGAAACAAAAGACGGAACCATCAAAACAATTTCAGCCTGTGGAGTTAGAAAAGTAATTCAAGCTGCTCCGGAAGATACACCTGAGAAAATACTTGGACGAGATATGTTACGTCGAATTGAAGATAATTATCGAGACGTTGAGGAATCCCCGGGCATACCAAAAATAAAATCGTTTAACCCTCATAAAACCCAGGAGGAGAAAGTAAGCTAGAGAAAGTGGGAGATATATGTTTCCCACTTATAACTATGGAATTACGAACGAAACATCATGATTGATAGTCATTGCCATCTTGACCTTGATGCATTTGATAGCGATCGAACTCTCGTAATAGGCCGAGCAAAGGCCGCTGGGATCACAAAAATGCTATCGTTAGCATGTACGGATAATCTCGCCGACACTAAAACAGCTGAGTTACTTAATGCATATGATTTTATCTATTCTAGTATAGGCATTCATCCCCATCGTGCTGATTCATTCTCACCTGAGTCTAGAACAAACATAAAAAAAATCGTAAATTCACATAAGCGATTTGTAGCAATCGGTGAAATTGGACTCGATTTTTATTACAACGCAAGTTCGCGGGATATGCAGCAGAAAGTTTTCCGAGAACAAATTGAGCTTGCACTGGAATTACAACTTCCCATTATTGTCCATGTCCGTGATGCATTTATCGAAGCACATGAGATAATTGCTTCATACTGTAAAAATAATCACTTGCGCGGCGTGATTCATTGCTTTACGGGAACGAGAGAACACGCACAGCTCTTTCTTGATCTTGGTTTCTCTATTTCATTTTCTGGAATACTCACATTTAAAAAAACCGATGCGCTTAAAGAAACCTGTAAACACGTACCGCTCGATCGCATTCTCATTGAAACTGACGCTCCATTCCTAGCCCCCGTTCCCTTTCGTGGTAAACGCAATGAACCAGCGTATGTAAAATATATTGCCGAAGAAGTCGCACGAATTAAGAATAAAACTCTTGAAGAAATAGATACTATTACTGAAGAAAATACGAAATGTCTGTTTGGATTATAATCTAATCCCCTTTGGAATAATAATTCTATCAAGTACTTCAAAGCATGCATGGATAACGAGCGCCATAAGGGCAGCAGGGATGGCACCGGAGAGAATCGTGGGAATATCGTTCAGTGCTAAGCCGGTAATAATTAATTTGCCATAACCACCCGCACCAATGAGTGCTGCGAGGGTTGCTGTACCAACATTGATAACCGCCGATGTTTTTATACCCGAAATAAGCGTAATTGAAGCTAAGGGAAGTTCAACAAATCGTAACTCTTCCACGTGAGTAAGCCCAAGTGCCCGTGCAGTTTCTCGATAGTGTGGATCTAATGAAATTATACCGCTGTAGGTATTGCGAACAATAGGTAAGAGTCCGTATAAAAAAAGAGCGACAAGTGATGGCAATGTACCAATGCCAAAAAATGGGATAAGAAAACAAAGGAGTGCCAGCGATGGGATTGTCTGCAGTAATCCGCTGACGAGTAATATTGCCTGCCCGAGCAATTGATATCGCGTTGCTATTATTCCTAATGGTACCCCAATAAAGATCGCAGCAACAAGAGAAATCATGACTAAATACAAATGCTCGAGGCTTACCTCCCATAATTTTTTTAAAAAACTCGACTGAGTGCCTTTGCGTAATTCCCCTCTAAATTCGAGTGCAACTTCTTGAAAGGTCTTTTTATCTATTTCAGCTCGGGCATTGAGCTCTTGCATTTTTTCATCACGTATTCTTCCTTCAAGTTTTTGAAGCGCATGCCATGTTTTCGGGAATTCTTCGGCAAGTTTTTTTCGAGCAAAGAGAACGGCATAGTATTGTGGAAAAAAATTATGATCATCTTTTAAAATTTCTAAATCGAATTTTGTGAGTTTTGCATCGGTAGAATAAATATCGGTTAACTCAATCTTGCCGCTCTCAATTGCCGTATAGGCAAGCCCATGTTGAATTCCAATGACATTCGTAAGATTTAATCCATATGCTTTCTCGAGAGCTGGGAAACCGTCATTTCGTTTTAAAAATTCATGGCTAAAACCAACAAGAATTCCGGGATGTTTCATAAGATCAGTTATTGTTTTAATGTGTAATTTTTCGGCCGTGCTTCGTTTAAGCGCAATCGCATAGGTATTATTGAATCCTAACGATTCACTGATAATGAGATTTTTATTCGCTAAAGCCTCACGAATATCTTTAACCGAAGTAATCGTTGGATTTTTAATAATTACTTCGGTGATTGTTCCTGTATATTCGGGATAAATATCTATTTCGCCCGTTTCAAGCGCGGTAAACACTATGCCCGTTCCTCCAAGCCCAAAACGCCGCTCTACCTTTGCCTCGCCAACATCTTCGATAACTTCCGCAATAATTTCGGCGAGGATATAACTCTCGGTAAATGTTTTTGAACCAACGACAATAGTTTTATCTCGTGTTTCTTGACCGAATGATTGAGAAATAAACAAAAGAAAAAAACTCATAAGAGTGAGATATTTCATAAAAATTTCCGTATATTTTGAGGTGGCTTTTGCGCATCAATAAATTGAGTCACAAAAGTAGTCGTTGGTTTTATACAAAGCTCCTCGAATGTACCTTGTTGAATAATAGCTCCTTGATGAAAAAGGCTAATCGTATCTCCAAAAAGAGCGGCTTCATTAATATCGTGGGTTACGAGAATGACGGTTTTCTTAAGTACTGAAAAAATCCTTTTGAGCTCAGCTTGAAGTTCTGAGCGAATGATAGGATCAAGTGCGCCTAACGGTTCATCGAGCAAGAGATAGGGAGGATCGAGCATCAACGCACGCATGAGACTCACACGTTTACGCTGGCCTCCCGAAAGTTCTTGTGGATAACGTCGTATACTATCATTATCAAGATTAACGAGCCGCAAGAGTTCTTCTAATCTTTTTTGTATCGATTCTTTTTTCCAACCCCGGAGCTTTGCTACTAACGTAACATTTTCTTTTGCTGACAAATGAGGGAATAATCCACTTTCTTGAATTACATAACCAATCTGTGAAGCAATATCCCTATGCTTCTGCCGTGATACAATTGTATCATTAATCTGTATTTCACCCGTATCAGGTTCAATAAGCCCCATAATAAGCCGTAAGATTGTTGTTTTACCTGAACCGCTTGGGCCAAGAAGTATATGGATCTTCTCTTTGTGAAACGATGTTGTAAGATTATGAACTATGACTTTTCCATCATAGGCTTTTGAAACAGCATGAAGACTAATCATACACGCAATCTATCGCAAGAAAAATCCCAAGGTCAATAAAGGTGCAGACCAACAAATGAACTCATTTGGGATGGGGCATATTTTGTACTACCTCTCGCTTGACTTATTTTCTACAAAAATCATAGTGTTTTATTAATTTTTGGAGAGATGGCCGAGTTGGCTTAAGGCAACGGCTTGCTAAGCCGTCGTACGGGTAACACCGTACCGGGGGTTCGAATCCCCCTCTCTCCGAATGTAAGCGTAAATTATGAAAACAAATAAATTTTGGTACATTTTTTCTTCAACCGGAAAAAATGCTTTTTTGATTGATTGGATAGTGAAAGAGGGAACTCCGATTCTTCGAGCTGCATTTGCCCATGATGATGGAAAACAATTTGTTCGCAAAGAAATTTTTACACCCAATCAATATTCATTTAATGAAAATACGATATCAATACATACCTTGAAGCTGACCAAAGAAGATGCTCTTGGAACTTGGGGAGATGTTAATCTCAATCTTCATTTTAATTTATCTACGCGAGAATTCGAATTTACTCCTCGCTGGATTCATACGCTCAGACCGCAAATACCCTATTTTACATCTCATTATGGATTAATTACAAAGGGTACGTGTAATAATAAAAACTTCTCACACACACCCATTGCATGGGCAACATATGAAGCAAAAAAGCTTTCTACGTCGCAATGGACACTCATAAGCTCGAGCGGTTTTGATGACAAAGAAAGTGTATTTGAAATTGCATCATCGAAAATATTTGGAAAGTGGGCGGCAAGTGCGTATCTCTACTTTCAAGGCAAAGAATACAAATTCAATGATCCTTTTAGTAATTTTTTGAACATTAAAATGAAATCCTGTGGTGATAAAGTGGACAATACTTTAGAAATATCGGGTAGAGTTCGTTATCCTGAAATAGAAATTATCTTTAAGGGATTTGCATCTCAGGAACAATTTTTACTGTTTGAACGAGAAAACCCAACAGAAATTAAGACCTGCCTTTTTGGTGATCTTCACCTTTCAATTAAGAAAAATGGCGAGGAATTTAATTTTAAGCCAAGAAGAAAAACGTTATTAGAAATTAAGAAATAGTTTTTGATATTTCTGCCTGATTGGCATACTTTTGGACTTCATCAAATTTATATTCCAGTTTAATGTGAGCTTCTTTAAACATAGCCTCAGACTGAGTTCCATCATGATAGCGCCGTTCGCACACAACTCGAGATATTCCGCAATTAATAATAAGCATCGCGCACACTCGACACGGAGTCATTCGACAATATAATGTTGCTCCTGCAATCGAAACACCGAGCTTTGCGGCTTGGCATATAGCATTTTGTTCCGCATGAACGGTTCGTACGCAATGATTGGTTATTGTTCCATCTTCATGAAGTAATTTCTTCATCTGGTGTCCAACATCATCGCAATGAGCGAGTCCCGTTGGAGAACCAACATAGCCAGTAACAAGAAGATGACTATCGCGCGCAATTACGCAGCCACTTCGGCCGCGATCACACGTAGCACGCTTTGAAATCGTATTGGCGACTTCCATAAAGTAGTCATCCCACGAAGGACGAACATGCTTTGTTGTTTCCATAGAAATATGCTTCTCACATACGGAAAAAATAAAGTCAAACTATCCACGAAAGTGAAAAAAATATTGTAAAATCTTTTTTTCTATAATAACCATAGAAATATGGACGCAAAAGACAGAATTATTGTCGCGCTTGATGAAGATAATTTAGATGATGCGAAATCGCTGGTCGAAAGTCTTGCCCCACATGTAGGATATTTTAAAGTTGGCCTAGAGTTAATCACCGCTGTGGGGGCTCCTCAAGTCGTCGAATGTATTCATTCACTCGGGGGAGAAATTTTTTTTGATGGAAAGTTTGATGATATTCCAAATACCGTTGCAGCTGCGGCAAAATCAGTTGCACGGCTTAAGGTTAAAATGTTTAATGTGCATGCATCAGCAGGCATAGAAGCCATGAAAGCTGCGGTTGCCAATAAAGGACAATCACTCGTTCTTGCGGTTACTGTTTTAACTGCACTTGATGAAAATACTGTTTATCATATTTTTGGTGAGTCTTCTCAAACAAAAGTTTTGCAATTTGCGCAAGATGCACTCTTAGCTGGATGTGATGGAATCATTTGCTCGCCTCAAGAACTCACATTACTGGGGAAGCATCACGATCTAGACAATTTACTCAAAATTACCCCGGGTGTTCGTCCCGAATGGGCAGCCCTTGGCGATCAAAAGCGAGTCATGACCCCGGCTGAAGCAATCAGAGCCGGCGCATCTCTTTTAGTCATTGGCCGGCCAATCACAAAGCCACCAAGAGCAATTGGCACACCTGCCAATGCAGCAAAAAAAATTGTTGAAGAAATAGGTGCAGACCAACTTATGACTACATTTGGTATGGGGCACTAATTCTTTTTTATTTTATAAATCTCCATTTGCCCTTGGCGAATAAGATCGATCGCAGTTCCTAGAATACGTGCCGCTTCTTGAGGTGCATGAAATCCAGTTGAGTTTTCAGCTTCGACAAAATCTATCATGAACTGAGCTTTACGTTGAAAATCCCATGTCTTTTTCAATGTATCCTGCGATGTACCCACAGCCTTCGCATTTTTTAAATCAGTTATCAAAGCCATAAGTGCATCCATTGCACGATTACGCAGTTCAAAAGTTTTCGACTGAATCAGCTCAACTCGCGCTTTGAGTTCAGCTTCTGGAAAACGATGACAGGTCTGGCATGAATGTGCAATATTGAGTAAAGGACTTCGTACATGATGATCGCTAATTTTTTGAGCGCCAACACGTTTGTACGGCATATGACAATCTGCACATGCAACTCCAGAACGAGCATGAATTCCTTGATTCCACATCTCAAATTCAGGGTGCTGAGCCTTGAGAACTGGAGCTCCCGTTTCAGCATGTTCCCAATCCTTATGACCAACTTCATCATAATATGCAATAATATTTTCTATAGCTAAACCTTTATGCCACGGATAGGTGAGCGTCTTTTCTTTTCCTTTAAAATAATATTCCACGTGGCATTGTCCGCAAACAAAGCTTCTCATTTCTTGGCGTGTTGCCATTGTATTTACATCATAATCTTTTATTCCTTGAGATGCCTTGAGTACTCTCATACCTTCAATAAATGCTGGCCGTGTTATACGAAGCTGCATAGTCTTTGCATCATGACAATCAACGCATCCAACAGGATGTTTAACATGCTTACGAGCTTCTCCATAGGGAAGTGAATTGAGTTTCTCAAAACCTTTCTTAATATCACCATCGCCTAATTCCTTCATTGCAACATATGTTGAAGCATGGCAGTTTATACATGCACCAGGCTGAGGACTTGCTTTTTGTCGACCGGTAAATGTCTGATCTTCAAGCATGAAGCCATGTCCTCGTTCTTCACGAAAGTCTTTTGAAAAAGCATAGCCTGCCCACATCGTTTTTAAACGTTCATCTTCTTCTATTTTTGATTGGGAAACAATAGATCGAGGATCTACTTTGCTTGGCGTTCGTGGAGTTGCTTCACTTCCACCATATCGTGTTCGTACCATATCTACCGTGCGCAAGTAATCATCGTATTGGAGAGGAAAGTTCTTGCCCCATACTGATGCATCCTCAGTTTCATCGGTAATTTCTACCACGCGATAAAAGGGATTCTTTGCTTCTTGTTTTCGCTCGAAGATAGTAACGAGAAGACTCGTTATACCAAGCGCACCGATAGCTCCAACAATAATCATTCCAATCATCATTAATCTTTTATTCATAATTTCTCCTTAATGTGCATGCCCAATATTGGCATGGCAGCGTACACATGATAATTGATCTGCCGAAGGATTATGATCAATCATGTTCGTAATATTTGCATGACAATATCGACAGCTTGCTTCGGTAATTTCATGATTACGTTTTGTAATACTGATAGGTTCAGAGAAACGTCCGGTAGTAAACGCAAGACTATGGTTAAATCCATTCAAAGCTTTGGTGAAATATTTGCCAATAATATCATGAGGTGCATGACAATCATTACACGTAGCTACATTTCGATGACTCGATTTGAGCCATGCACTATAATGATCTTCCATTATATGACAATTTGCACATGCTTGTGGATCATTCGTCAAATACGATGCTCCTTTGGCATAATAAAAAGTATATAAACCAATCCCGCAAGCAAAACTAAAGAAAAGAAATATAATGATTTCAAAACGGTTCATACATTCAACCTTGTATTTAATAATTCTGCAGTATACATATCGTACGTATAATACAAATTAAAAATCAATGGAGGTATGTATGACAATTTTTTATGTTCTTCTTGGAATTATTATTTTATTTCTCTTGTCCGGTATTAGAATTGTTCGTCCGACAAGTAGAGCGCTTATCGAAACCCTCGGCAAATATTCTAAGTTTGCGCATCCTGGATTTCACTGGATAATTCCCGGCATTCAACAAATTTACATTGTAAATACAACCGAACAAATGGTGAATGCTGAACCGCAGGTAATCATTACCAATGATAATCTCAATGCTACAGTCGATGCGCAGGTATATTTTAAAATACGAACCGATGAAGAAAGCGTAAAGAATTCTCAATATAAAGTTAATGATTATCGCTGGCAAATTGTGAATTTAGCACGCACAACATTACGAAACATCATCGGAACAATGAGTCTCAAATCTGCCAATAGCGAACGCGGGAGAATCAATACCGATCTTTTGAAAACACTGACCACAGAAACACACAACTGGGGACTTGAAATCATGCGAACTGAATTAAAAGAAATTGATCCCCCAAAAGATGTTCAAGAAACAATGAATAAAGTTGTGAAGGCCGAGAATGAAAAAATCGCCGCAATCGATTTTGCTACTGCAGCTGAGACACAAGCAGATGGTGTTAAACGCTCGGAAATCAAAAAGGCCGAAGGAATTAAACAAGCAAAGATTCTCGAAGCAGAAGGTGAAGCCCAAGCAATTCAGCTCGTCAACGAAGCCGCCGAAACGTATTTCAAAGGGAATGCCCAAGTGTTACGAAAAATCCAAGCGGTCGAGAATTCATTAAAAAATAATGCTAAGATTGTGCTTCCTTCTGATACTGAACTTGTGAATGTCATTGGCGAAATGGCAGGAGTGCTGCCGGTAATAAGAGAGACGAAAGAAAACAGAAGGTAGTTATATGAATATGATTACTAATAAAGAGGCCGCCTTCCTCATCAAAAAATTTGATTTAATAAAACACCCTGAAGGTGGGTATTATCGTGAAGTATACAGATCGCGAGCAATCATTACACAAGAAGGTCTTCCTAAACGGTTTAATGGGGATAGAGTTTTTTGTACGACTATTTATTTTTTACTCGAAAGCGCTGACTTCTCGGCCTTTCACCAAATTAAATCTGATGAAATTTGGCATTTCTATGCAGGCAGTCCTTTAACAATCTACGAAATAGATTCACAAGGACTTTTAAAGACGACCATATTAGGAAATACCAATACCAGTTGTTTTCAACATATCATACCAGCACAGACATGGTTTGCAGCTGAAGTAATTGATAAGAATTCTTATGCTCTTGTCGGATGCACCGTTGCTCCTGGGTTTGAGTTTATAGATTTTGAATTAGGAAAAAGAAATTATCTCTTACAGAACTTTCCCCAACATATTGATAGTATTTCTCGCTTTACACAAAAGTGAATTTATTGAGTAGAAAAGTGAGTGTACTTTTTTCCAAAAGCATGTCACACTTTTTGAATTGGGATATGCCCCATACCAAATATGTTCATGAGTTGGTCTGCACCTAATTTTTCCAGACTCCATATTCCGCTGCCTTTGCAAGCAATATAAAGAAAAATGAAGCAATAAAGAACTGCTGGCTCACCTTGATTAATTGCGGGGAAAAAGTTGGTATTGAATTGAAATTTCCAATGAAACTGAAAATATGCAACAGCCATCATACCGCTTGTAATGAATGCCGCCCAGCGAGTTTTGAAACCAACCATAATAAGAAAGCCGCCAATAAGTTCAATTAATCCACCAAACCACATTTGTGTTCCAATTGCTGGAGACGGGTAATCACTTAAAATACCAAAAATTTTCTGCACTCCGTGAAATGAAAACATAAAACCTACGACCATCCGCATGAGTGCGTAGCTATAGTCGCTGAATTTAGCAAAAAAATTCATACTTTTCCTCCTTTTATATTTATATAATTATCTAAGCCTTGAAGATATCTCATCAACATTTCCCATGCAGTTTCAAAACTTGATTTTTCTTTGAGTGTTTTTACGCCCGCCCATCCATGCGAAAGTATTGTCGTATCAAACTGAGTTGCATGATTGAGAAATGAGCTGGGAATTTGCGTGTGTCGATTTTCGAATGTACTTTTAATTGCAGCGTATAAAGCTTCAGTATCAGTACACTTTGGTAGAAGATAAATGAGGTCATATACATCCTTAGCACGTGAATTAGAAGATCCTCTATCAATGAAAGTCTGAAGTTTTTCTGAAATAATGTACTCAATAGGATAGATTCTCCATGTCACCGGTTCTTCATGTCCAAGGAGTGATGACATAACTTGATTAGCCGGCTTACGTGGCAAACGATCGCTAAAACTAACATCAATATGGATTCTTGAAAGCTTATGAACTTTTTTTTGATCAGGCATTCCAATCTGGAAAGCACAATCAAAACGATAGGCACCATATTCACCCTGTTTTGTTAATTCTCGTACTTTAATATCTCCATACCACAATCCATCTTTTAAATCAGTTGCTAATGCTTTTTGAACTAAAGTACTCAATTTTTCTTTCGAGATAACTATGGCTAGAGCATCAGCATCTCTCGTTAAACGAAGACTTTCATAACTTTTAAGAAGTACAAAGCCACCTTTAAATATCAAATGTTTTGCCAATTCGGTTAATGTTGACAGACGCGCAATCGCCCTTTCTATAGCTACGATGATACGAACCTCATTCAAATTGAGACGAGGCTCAGTTTGAATGAGCTTTTTCATAGCACGAGTAATCTGTTTTTCCTTTTCTGGGTTCATAACCCCATTGCCTCAATATAGTGTAAAATACGATGGATCACACCCATTTTTTTAGCCAGATCATAGACCTTTCCCAATTTTACTTTTTGCTGATCAATAGCCTGTTTCAAAGCATCAAGCGCCACCTGATGTCCGAGAAGCTTTTTGTGTAATAAGCAATCAATCAAAGTTCTTTCCAAGGTAGTAATCCAATAGTATTTCGTTTTTTGAA
>CAZRKD010000027.1:7015-12290 GCA_964600515.1 uncultured bacterium | reverse complement strand
AATTAACCGCCATAGCCCCTGCATCTTTTGGCAGAGTCTCTCCGATCTATACTTTTTATATACCAGAAGAAGATCATTTTTTTTCAATACTCGATACTACCTATACGGGAACCTTCTTTAGACAAATTCCCCATGAGGAGCGTAATGTTCTATTATTCTCTGGACTGGCACTCTTTATAAAGGTTCCAGGAGATAAAGGTTGGTATGATCCTCGCGATAATTCGCCCTATCGTTATCGATATGCATTGGTTGAACTTGTGGAAGAAGATGGGCCTTTTGTACAGGTTCGTGATTTAGATGGAAGAAAAATGTATGCATTTATGTTTCAACTTGTTCCCATTAAAGATAACTTCCTATTTATCCCCTATCAAAACTACAATGGAATAAACAATTCATTAAAGAAGTTCGATATTGGTCAGCTCTTTTTATATGATAAAAGGATTGTTGCTGTTGGAGACCCCTATCTTTTGCATTCGTTAATGGATTGTCCATTTATTAACTATCCATTTATAAGAGATACCCTCCATATTAAAAATCCCGAAATGAGACTCATGCTTACTCGCGATATCCCGCTTCTTGTTTCTGAACGCCAACTGGTAGAAAATAGTCAAGGCATTGATCCAATCTTTATGATAAAAAATCCGTACATTTTAATGAATATAGTATCACTTGAGGCAATTAATACGACCATTGATAATGAGATAGCTTCTATTATGACTAATTTAAAAAATAATCACCGAGCTGTGTATGATGATTTGTTACTACACGATAATTCAATTTTATCTTCTGGATTTATAACCCTTCTTCTCCATTATTTATATAATCTTCCTAAATTTAACGGAAATCCTCTTGATCTCTCAATTATTGTCCGTCTCATCAATGATATGTCTAAAATGCCGAATCATGAACCTATAGTTTCCCCAAAAGATAGTCAGAATTTTGCGATACTGCTGGTTTTGGCTAACATTCGAGGCCTCCCTTTATTCAAAGCCCTCGAAACTTTGCTCATCGAAGATTATAGAAGAATATTTAATCATGAGTAAAATTTGCATTATTGTCTGCAAATTTTTCAACAATTTCTTTGCATTTATTCTGCCATAGTAATAATATCAATAAATCTAATAGCTTAAGGAATTATTTTATTAGAGTTTTTGGTATAGATCTTGCTTACCTATTATATATGATGTCATTTCGTTATATTTATGTAATAATTCTCATAGCTTTTTTTATTACGTGTGGGAATACGAGCGAAACCCAAAGAAACAGTACCCAAGAAACCGTTCAATCAAATGGAAATTCGCATGAAGAAGAATTACATTCCACACTTTTAGAACCCAACGATTTAGAATATCAAGGCGCTTTTCTCTTACCAAAAGAAAATCTCGGAAATTCACGTTGGGGTTATGGAGGCATGGCACTCACTTTGTATCCTCAAGGCGATGAAAAAGGACCTGATGACGGCTATCCCGGCTCACTCTTCGGCTCAGGGCATGTGTATGATAACCTTGTTGGAGAATGCTCCATTCCAAAGCCAGTAATTTCAGCAAATAAAGTATTACAAGATCTTCCTATTGCAAAACAGCTTCAGCCTTTTATGGATATACGGGCTCAAGTTACATTAGCACCTGATATGAATGTCTTTGGAGGGCTCGCCTACATTGCCGATGGCGACTGGCTCTACTTTAGTTTTTTTCAATATTACTCAGTACAACCTTCGAACGAAATTGACTATTCATCACATGGTCGATCAAGGCGAGATTTAAAAAACCCAGGAGCACAAGGAGCATGGCATATCGGCCCATTTGGAACCGATCCATTTCATCAAAAAAAGACGGGAAATTACTTGTTTGAAATTACTGATAAAGCATGGATAGACACATATACACCAGGAAAAAGCCTTGCAGCTGGTAAAGCCGATGGGCCCGGCCTTGCGGGAAATAGCTATGGCCCTGCCCTCTTTGCTGTCGAACCTCCTGCAAATAATACCAATCCAGAAAATAATACCGTTTTACCAGCGACAATACTTCTGCATTATCCTGCCGCACCAGAAAATTCTCCGCAATACTTCCCACAGTGGAGTGAATGCGATTCATGGGAAGGAGCTGTATGGATTGATTCTCATGAAAAATCAGCCGTACTTTTTGCAGGAACCCGGGGTCGCGGTGCTACCTGTTATGGTGAAGCAGCTGCATGTAATGATCCATGTAACAATTCTAAAGGCTATCATTGTTATCCATACGAACCAGAATTTGCTTTTTATAATCCAGAAGATTTAGCACGTGTTGCTGAAGGAAAAATTGCGCCTCAAGAAGTTATCCCCTACGCACATGTAAGCTTAACGTCCACATTTTTTACTTCATGCAGTTATGGCGTTGGCGGAGCAGCATTTGATACGAATAATGGCATCCTCTATGTTCTCCAACAAAATGGCGAAGATCCCATCGTTCATGTCTGGAAGGTCCAATGAAATAGATTATATTATCGGTTCTCGAATCGCTTCTTCGAGCGTAGCTTTGCCGGATTTGGCGAATTTCTTTTTTCGCTTTTCTATACCTTCTTTAATAAATTGCTGATAGAGGGCAACTTCAAATTTGGAGCCAATAACAACCGGGGTTCGTTCATGAAGGGATTTGGGAGCAATGTCCATGAGGTTATTTTGTCCATCAGTTGAAAGCCCGCCCGCTTCTTCTGCAATAAATGAAAGAGGGATGACTTCATAGAGTAATCGCAGTTTGCCACGAGGGTTTTGTTTATCTTCTGGATATAAGAATACCCCGCCTTTTAAAAGATTTCGATGAAAGTCAGCTACAAGCGAGCCAATGTAGCGAGAGGTATATTTTCGTTCAGGATAATTCCGTAAACAATCGATATAAGCTACTACTTCGTCTTTCCATGAACTACTATTTGATTCATTGGCACTATAAATATGTCCATACTGAGGCATTCGCATCGAAGGATGAGACAGTAAAAATTCTCCGATCGAGGGATCAAGGGTAAAGCCATTGACTCCATTGCCAGTTGTATAGACAAACATTGTGCTTGAGCCATAAATGACATATCCTGAGGCAACAAGATTTCTTCCTGACTGTAAGAAATCACCAATAGTCGCTTCGTCGCCCTCAGATTTTTTCTTATAAATTCCAAATATCGTTCCGATACTGATATTTACATCAATATTACTTGAGCCATCGAGCGGATCAAATACAACAACGTATTTGCCCTTAGGGAATTTTTTGGGAATATGAATGACCTCTTTTTCTTCTTCAGAAGCCATGGCAAAAACTTTCCCCAAATGATCAAGCGCCTGAACGACTTTATTATGGGCATACACATCGAGTTTTTGTTGCTCCTCGCCCTGAACATTTGTTGTTCCTGCCTTGCCTAATATATTTACGAGTCCTGCCTTATTAACCTCGCGTCCAATAACCTTAGCTACAAAGGCAATCTGCTCTAAAATGCCTGTAAATTCGCCTGAGGCATAGGTATATTTTCGTTGTTCTTCAATCAAAAATCGACCAAGTGTTGTAACACCTTTTTGCATAGGATAACCTCCTATTTATTATGTTTAAAGTCTTTTTATAGTACATAAACATTATTTTTTCAACTGTGAAGATACTTGGCGTATAACAAAATCAACTGATTAGGGGATCAATCCGCAACCATTTGAAATCGTTACTGTATCACCGGATGTCGTCATCCCTGATTGATTTTCTAAATACTTGGTATCGCATACTTCAATGAAGTTTAAAAGAACGGGAAGCATTTCATTAAAAATTTCGGTAATTTGCACGGGATCTAATTCAAAGCCATTACTCGCACTTTTTTCTGGAGGTAATTCAAATGCAAAGGCAAGTTTTGAAAAATCATGGTAGAGATAATCCATGAGAGTCCCACCGCTTGAGAAATTTAAAAGCTCTGAAGGTTGCCCAACATTATAGGTGCGATTATTGACGTCTTTGATAAGACTCTGCCATGAACGCGCAAGCGCATCAAATGCAACTTCATGTTCGGTTGGATCGAGAGAATATGCCCATGGATACATAATGAATTCTGAATAACTATGTAAATCAAGAAGACCTCCTAGATTTGCTTTTGCAACAAGATCAACAAGAGCTTTTGATTCAGGTTCTGAGAGAGGCGACGCGCCTCGATACGTTTCAGATGCGCTATTTGTTGACGAATTCGTATAAAACTCAAAATCATAATTTCGATTCGTATCAACGCCAAATGTTCCATCGAGATTATCGCGTCTATTTTTTCTCCAGAGCCGATCTGTTGTTCTCGTATATTCGAGGCCATCCGGATTCATAATTGGCAGAAGCCACACGACTTTGTTAAAAAAAATAGTTTGCAAATTTTCATCGTCTTTATGATCAAAAAGATACTGGGCAAATGAAAGAAGAACTTCCATTCCAATCCATTCGCGGGCATGTTGGAGGCCAATAATATAACAATTCGTCGGTGCATTCTCATCTTTTGTAATTTTATAAGCCCAGATATCTCGATTCTCGATTGATTTCCCGATCGATTGAGTTTGCGAAAAATTGGGAAAAACCAAAGAATTGAGAAGTGCTATGCTTGATTCATTCGAATGATAGTCACTGAGATAATTTATTTTTTTATAGAATTTTTTTATGTCCGGAATAATGTCTTCAAACGATACTCCATTATAGAGAAAATAATTTGTTTCTATTTCGTTGGTAGCAATATAGTAAAAATTTGCATCTTCTTGAATAATATCAAAACGAAATGTTTCGAATTGAATTGATTTAGATATTTTAATTACCGAACGCTTGGGTTCTGCATGAAGAACACAGAGAAAAAATAAAAAGATGAAAAAACTATATTGTATGAGGTGCATATTTTCTCTTGATAACACGATATAAAACAAGCGACGTAAAAATATAAGTTTGTAGCCAAAAAAACCAATCCCCATATTCTTCATAGATGGTTTTTGTTTTTTCGATCATTATGGTCCCATCAAGAATATCTTCGGTAAATGCGCGTGTTACGCTTTCTATTTCTCCATTGCGATTTATAAATGCGCTGATGCCTGTATTTGTTGATCGTACGAGTGGTATGCGATTTTCAATGGCGCGATATGCAGCCATTCCCATATGCTGATAAAGCGCCGATGTTTTTTCAAACCAGGCATCGTTCGTAAGTTCAACAAAAAAATCAGCACCTTTATTTTTGAATGCTCGACCAATATCGGGGAATATCGATTCAAAACAAATAAATGTTCCGAATTTTGAATTGCCAAATTCTATGAGAT
>CAZRKD010000027.1:0-7005 GCA_964600515.1 uncultured bacterium | reverse complement strand
AATCCTGGTCCGGGCGAGAAAGCACCACTTTGGGCAACGAGCGTTCCCAATTCAAGATAGCCACTTAAGGGCACATATTCACCAAAAGGAACGAGATGGACTTTACTGTACCTTCCAATAATGTCGAGTTCTCTTGAAAAAAGAAGTGCCGAGTTATTGAGTTTTTCGTAATTATTCTTTTTATCACGTGTTAATGCACCGGTGAGTAAGGGCACATTAAATGGTCGATCAATACTCATCCATCCGGGCATGTGCGTTTCATCTGATGGAAGCGTTATAGGCAATGCTGTTTCGGGCCAAATGACTAAATCGTAGCGTCTTTTCCCAAGTGCCGTATACGTCAGGTCTTTATGCCTATTAATAATATATCGCAAATCATTATCATCCCATTTGATATCTTGAGGAATGTTGCCTTGGATAACGGCTATATCGAGCTTTTCTCCACCAAGAGGACGAGAAAGCGCTCGATACCCATAGATATAAAAAATTGCGACAACAAAAAGCGTACCGAAAATATATGAAATCTCTAGTCGTGAGAGCTTTTTCTTTTTGATAAAATAATTATCAATGAGAAGATACAAAGCACTATTAATTAAAATTACTACAAAAACAATTCCATACGTTCCGAGAACATCGAGTATTTGAATAAAGGAAAGATTCAAATACTGCGAATATCCAATATTTGCCCACGGAAAACCGGTGATAATATATGTCCGAGCATATTCTAAAATTGTCCATACAAACGGGGCGAAATAATAAAATGAAACCCTTGTTTTTTCCTCACAATAGCGAAGTGCCCATGCAAAAACCGCAACATAGAGCGCCGTATAAAAACATAACAAAAGCATGATTGAAAAGCTCGCGGGAAGCGATATTCCGCCAAAGTAATTTAATGCCACAAAAATCCAAAAAATCGTTCCCACATAAAATATCATTCCCATGAATAGGCCATATTTAAAGCTCTTTACAGGTGTTTCATTTTTAATAACTATAAAAAAAGGGACAAGAAAGAAAAAGGCAAAAAATTCAGGAATCACCGAATGCCACAATTCATCGCCAAAAAATGCAACGGGTAATGAGAAGATCCCTAAGAACGCAGACAAGAGACAAAGAAAATATTTATTTTGTAGTAATTTCATTAAAGAGTTTATTTTGTATTCGTTCGAGTTTTTTGAGTTCATATTTTGTTTCATGATTATATCCAAGCAAATGTAAAATTCCATGAATTATTAAAAAGAGAACCTCTTCTCGTAAAGTAAACTTATGAATTTTACTATTCTCATGTGCTTTTTCGACTGATATAACAATGTCTCCTAAATAATCCCCTTCGTTCATTGAAAATGAAAGAACGTCGGTTGCATAATTGCGATGTCGATACGTGCTATTTAATTTTTTGATGCATCGATTATTCGTAAAAAGAATCGAAAGCTCCGTATGTTCTTGTTTCAATGACGTAAGAATATCTATAGTTTTTTTAAGAATTTCTTTCTGATTTATTTTAAACTTTTTCTGACGATTGATGAGGTTTATCTTCATGTGTCTTCTCTTCTATGATATAACTAATTCGCGGATGATAAATACTCTTAATGAGTGTGTTGGTAAAACTCTCGGCAATGATATTTAAGTCATTAAAGGTTAAGTCGCAGTCATCGAGTTGGCCATCGGTAAAGCGTTTGGTGATGGTGCTATCGACAACGTCTTTGAGCTTCCCTGGCGTTGGGTCTTCGATGCTTCGAGCTGTAGCCTCAATAGAATCGGCAAGCATAATGATTGCGCCTTCTTTTCCTTTTGGCCGTGGACCTTGGTAGCGATAATCTTGTTCATCAACGGTATCTACGTCTTTATTTTCCAGCGAAACTGCCTTTTTATAAAAATATGAGATAAGACTTGTTCCATGATGTTGAGGAATGAGGTCAATGATAGCTTTGGGAAGCTTTGATTTTTTTGCGAGTTCTATTCCTTCTTTAACATGCGATTGAATAATCATGCTACTCATATGGGGAGCAAGGGTATCATGTTTATTATGTTTGGGATCTTGGTTTTCAATAAAATATGAGGGCTTTAAGACTTTTCCTATATCATGATAGAGGCATGCTACTTTAACAAGAAGCGAATTCACACCAATTGCCTCTGCGGCACCTTCGGCGAGTCTCGATACGACAAAAGAATGATGATAGGTTCCGGGCGCCTCAATAGCAAGCTTTGAGAGTAATGGATTATCGGTATTTGCTAGTTCTAGCAGTTTAATATCGGTGGTATAACCAAAGAGCTCAACAAAGGGAGTGATTCCTAAAACAATCATTGCCGATAATATACCTGAAGTACAGGCCATAGCCATGGGGTAGAGATAATCAGTCGCGGTTCCAATTAAAAAAAGTTTTGATTCAAGAAAAGTAAGAATAATGACAATCGTTGTATTAAATAAACCTAAAATAAGACCTGCTTTAAAAATGCTGATTCTTTGATTTGATTTATAGGTACCCTTAATAGCGACGAGTGAGCCGCAGAAACAATAGAATGAATAATAGATGCCGCGGCCGGAAAGTATCGTCGAATATTCAGACGCGAGCCCGAGAATAATGCTCAAAATAATAGCAAAGACAAAGGCTATTTCAAAATTAAGGACAAGAGCAATGAGCATGCATGATGCAAATACGGGGATTACAAAATTAAATGCATCAAGGGGAATCTGCGAATCACCTTCATGAACAAGGTTTGAAATAAATTGAAAGATATCGACGATAACAATCGTTGCAATGAGCGTAATTGAAAGGAATAAGAGATCACCAAACGTCGGTTTAAAATCTTTAAAATACATTATGGCAAAAAGATACGCAATGAATATGAATACGAGATGAAACAAAAAGATTCCAAAAAATAGAATCCCGCGCGTTCGTGAATGAGTTGCTTCCCGTAATCCTTCGAGAATAACAACATCATCGGTATTGATGCGATCGCCCAGCCTGACAACGACCTCACCTTTTTGGATATTGATTGTTGCTTCTTTAATATTGGTAGCGGCTGCATCTTTAGCAGTATCTGTCCCTTCATCATCGAATTTGAGGTTCGTACGGATAAGCTTTTGCGCGATGGTGCTCATCATGTCTTTTGTAGCTCTATCGAAAGACCGAGAAATTGTGTTATCGCCGATCAAGAAATTTATTTTTTCACGTGCACTTTGAAGATCATGTATAGCCTTGATTTGCACAACTTCGGGTAATTCAGACAACGGCTGATCTTCTGATGAGACAAGAATCGTGGGCAAAACACTGGTCTCGACGATTTCTTTATCATTAATAATATACAGAGTTTGAATCTTACGAACAATATTGGTAATGATTCGCTCTATTGCTCGATTAAATGCTCGTTTGGAGAGCTCGGCAAAATGTTTATCTGATACCTCAATACCGAGAATATCATTAAAAGTTCGAAGATTCTCATCGTTCTTTTTTTCCGTCGAATCTCTCAAAGTCCTGAAGGCTTTTTCGATATTTTTCACGATATCTTCTTTAAGAGCATGATCGTAATGAAATAAAAATGGCGTATTATCGGCAGCCTCACGCTTTTTAAGCTCTGTTGTTTTTTTATCAACGATTATGTAGTTTCGACTTGTCTTAATCGTCTCAGGAGCAATATCTCCCTCTTTAAGAGACAAATGAGAAAATTCTTTTGAAGGATAAACAAGATACGTAATAACAAACGAAAGAGACACTAAAAGAACAATTTTTTGAATAGGAATATTCGTAGAAAAGAATTCTTTGACTTTATTTATTTCTTTTTTCCAATCGTTCATATGCTTTAATAATCTTTTTTACAATGGTATGTCTCACCACATCCGTATGCGTAAGACGTGCAAATCCAATTTCAGGGACGTCTTGCAATATTCGAATCGCTTCCAGTAACCCTGATTCGCGGCCACCGGTAAGATCAATCTGCGTAATATCGCCGGTAATAATTGCCTTTGAATTTTGTCCCAAACGGGTCAAAAACATCTTCATTTGTTCATGAGTTGTGTTTTGTGCTTCATCTAAAATAATAAATGAATCATTTAATGTTCTTCCGCGCATAAAAGCAAGAGGCGCAACTTCAATCGTTCCTTTTTCAATCATACTAACGGCCATGTCACTTCCAACCATATCATGAAGGGCATCATAGAGCGGCTGAAGATAGGGATTAATTTTTTCATAGAGCGTTCCCGGTAAAAATCCCAATTTTTCGCCGGTTTCTCGAACCGGTCGTGTTAAAATAATACGATCCGCTTTTTTCTTATGTAAATAATGAATGGCCATAGCCATCGCAAGATAGGTTTTGCCCGTTCCCGCAGGTCCAAGGCTAAAAACGATATCAAATTGTTTAATAATTTCAATATACTCTTTTTGAGCAAGTGTTTTTGGAATAACGGGTTTATTACGATAATTATGAATGATTGGCTCAAGAAAGAATTTTACGAGATTAATATCTTGATTCTCAAGAATAATACGTACTGCTTCTTCAATGGTTTTATTCGTAAGCGTGAAGCCTTTGTGATAGCATTCTTCAAGCCCTTCAATAAGCTTTTTTCCCGTATGAATACCATCGATATCCCCAAATATATTAAGCATATTATTTGAAAGGGAAATTTCTACATTGAGGAGAGATTGAATAGCACTGATATTGCTATCATTTTCTCCGAAGAGAATAGGCAAAAAGGTATTGTCAGTAATAAAGAGCGATGTTTTATTTTCTCGAGACACTTTTTTGGTCATATATAGTAATGCATGATGAGACTAATCTCACCATACATTACTAGTATATCGCATTTCAGATGTGTTATCAATTCAATGAATTAATAACGTCTTTCTCTGCGTGGACCACGTTGTTCACGTTCTTTTGCTTCATTAACACGAAGCGCGCGACCGTTGAAATCTTGGCCGTCTAATGCGTCGATAGCTTTTTTAGCGCCATCGTCATTCATTTCAACAAAACCAAAACCACGGAGTTTACCCGTTATACGGTCTGTAATGAGGTTCACTGAAAGAACTTCTCCATGAGGTTGAAAAAGCTCACGAATTTCATCTTCATTTGTCGTAAAGGGAAGATTACCTACATAAATCTTTTTAGGCATGAAAATACTCCTTAAATAAAAAATTAATATAAAATAAAAACGTCTTAAATTCCTTTTTTTTGGGTGCTCATGGTGAAGGTTTTACATGGAGTGATTTGAATAATTAATTGATCAAACAAACTCAATACTTCTTTAAACATTTGCACTAACGTCTCGTCAGGACTCCTTATCGCTATTGACAGATACACTATATAATAATAAATAATCTTTTGTCAACTAATTATGAGGAGATATATGGTAGCCGTCAATTCCACGATGACTTCGTTAGGTTCAAAAGCCCTGGCGTTTTCACTTCCTTCAATAACCGGAGAGACGATAACTCTCGATAGTTTTAAGAATAAAAAAGGACTTTTAGTGATGTTCATTTGTAATCATTGCCCGTATGTACGGCACATCCAAACAGAATTAGTAACATTAGGAAATGATTACAAAAATAAAGATGTCGGCATTGTAGGCATTAATGCAAATGATTGGACAACGTATCCTGATGATAACCCAGAAGCCATGAAAAAAATCGCTGCATCTTTAGGGTATACATTTCCCTATCTCTATGATGAAACCCAATCAGTAGCAAAAGTCTATAAAGCTGCATGCACTCCTGACTTTTTCTTATATGATCATAACCGTCAGCTTGTCTATCGTGGCCAATTTGATTCCAGTCGCCCTGGCAATAACATTCCCGTAACAGGCTCAGATCTTCGTAAAGCCGTCGGTGCACTTCTTGCTGACAAACCAATCAATCCCGACCAACGTCCCAGCATTGGCTGCAACATCAAATGGCGCAAGGGAAATGAGCCGGGATATTTTCGAAGTTGAAGAACCCCACAAAAAGCTGTCTTAGATATTTTATTCTTTACTTAGCTCCATAATTGTAATACATTTATGGACTATGATACATAGAATTATAACATTTGATAATAAAAGATCTTTTTTTCTTTTTGGGCCACGACAAACCGGAAAAAGTACGCTCGTAAACTCATTTCTCTCTGACGAATGTTTAAAAATCAATTTATTACTACGAAGTGAATTTCTCAAATTTGAAAAAGACCCTTTATTATTTAGAAAAATAGTTCTGGAGCATAGAAAGATGTTTCCTCAAGCTTCAGTATTTATAGATGAAATTCAAAAAATTCCTTCTTTACTTGATGAAATACATGATATGATCGAATCTTTTAAAATTACTTTTCTATTAACTGGCTCAAGTGCACGAAAATTAAAAAGAGGAGGAGCAAACTTACTCGCGGGAAGAGCAAACATCTATTATCTTTTTCCCTTAATATACGAAGAAATAAAAGAATCTTTCGATCTCGAAAAGATATTACGCTTTGGAACGCTCCCAAGTATGTATGGAGCCAATGAAAACGATATACGTAATTTTTTTGAGTCATATGTTGATACGTATCTTAAAGAAGAAATTCAAGAAGAAGGACTCGTGCGAAATTTGGGAGGCTTTGCACGGTTTTTAGACATCGCGGCTGCAAATGATGGAGAACTTACCAATTTTACTAATATTGCGCGAGAATGCGGTGTAAATATCAAAACCGTTCAGTCGTACTATCAAATATTAGAAGACACGCTTATTGCACTCAAACTAGAGCCCTGGACAAAAAGTATAAGAAAACGATTAGTCATGCATCCTAAGTATTATCTTTTTGATACAGGAGTTACAAACACATTATGTGGAACCCTTCATGAGCCTCTTAATCACGTTGTTCGAGGCAGGCGATTTGAGCAGCTCATGCTTCTTGAAACCTATAGACTTATTAAATATAAAAAAAGCGACCTTAAGCTATTTTTTTGGAGAAGTAATATAGGAACTGAAGTTGATTTGCTTTTTGTCAAACAGCAAGAAGTAGTCGCAGGCATTGAATTCAAATCAACAAATCGACCACAAAATACAG
>CAZRKD010000026.1:0-12450 GCA_964600515.1 uncultured bacterium | reverse complement strand
AAGGGGATCGAACCCTCGACCTCGTGAATGCCATTCACGCGCTCTCCCAACTGAGCTATGGCCCCAGGATTAGTTACTCGTTTTTGGTTTTTAGTCAGAAAAGTTTTAGCGTATTGAAGATTAAAAGGCTAGAAAATTTATGTGTAAATTAAAAAGCCGGCTGCCTTGAACAGCCGGCTAAAAAAGGTTTAACCAAATTTTTCAAGGAGGAGGAATATGAAAAAGCTCATTTCTATAGAATTGCAATTCCTATACCACAATTACATTTTTCTAATAACTAGCTGTAATTATTATATTTTTAGCACAAAATAGTATTAAACGAGGCTTAAGAGTTGTTTGAAAGTGAGTAGTCTTTGTCTCACTTCTGAGACACTTACGCCCCCATCGTTAACATACATTCTCCATATGCAGTAAATAATGTCAACTACTTTTTTGTAATGATGTAATAATCTAAAGAATGAATTGCATTGGTGATAGCACTGACATAGAGATTCATTATTTTACTTTTTTGTAATTTTTTAAGATCTTCTTTATTCGTAATA
Source organism: uncultured bacterium (assembly GCA_964600515.1). Classification (GTDB taxonomy): domain Bacteria; phylum Bdellovibrionota_F; class JAHFAK01; order JAHFAK01; family JAHFAK01; genus JAHFAK01. The sequence goes on along the minus strand of CAZRKD010000026.1, from coordinate 11,908 downwards.
AAACCTAACTCAATAATTACTGCTGGCATAAATGCTCCCGCAAGAACATAAAAAGGCGCTTGTCGCAATCTTTGAGAATCTTTTCTCCCAATCTTTTTTTTAAGAGCTTCTTCTATTTGAAGAGCAAAATATTTACTCGTATGAAGATATTCATTTTTAGCTAAGTCATATAAAATAAATTCTAATGTCGTATCGTGCGATTCTTTCGTATTTTTTTTATCATTAAAATCGTAGATATGACGGTTTTCAATGATTGCTAATTTTTCTGCTTCACTATCTGAGGGGTTTGCGCTCAAGAAAAAAATTTCGACGCCTTTGGCACCAACTCTTTTAGCGGCATTCAAATGAATACTTAAAAATAAATCTGCTTTGGCTTTATTTGCAAAACGCACACGATCTTCGAGCGAAATAAAAACATCTCGATCTCGTGTGAGAATAACTTTTTTCTTGAGTTCCCTCTCAATATTTTTTTTTAATTGTTTCGCGAAGGAGAGTGCTAAATCTTTTTCATAGAATTGGCCATCATAAGACTCTGCACCGACATCTTTACCCCCATGGCCAGGATCGATGACTATTTTATTGAGAACAGTTTTTGCAGAAAGCTGGAATGTAAAAAAAATAAAGAGAAGTGTTATACAAACTATTTTCATATTTATTTTTTAACATACTTTGTAATGAGCTCAAGCAATTTTTGAACATCGGTGAGAGTATGTTCCCCCATATGCCCAATTCGAAATGTTGTATCTTTAATCTTCCCATACCCATTTGCAATGATAAATCCTCGTTCTTCAAGATATCGATTTAATGCTTCAATATTTATATTTCGCGTATTCTTAACACAGGTGATTGTGGGGCTTAAAAAATCTTTATCCGTAAAAATATCAAAATATTCCTGTGCCCATTTTCGTGTAAAGTTTGCCATCTCAAGATGTCGTACTATACGTTTTTCTAATCCTTCTTTCTGAATAGTAAGAAGCGATTGTTTCAAGGCAAAGCAATGAGAAATCGAAGGAGTTGTTGTTGTAAAGCCATTTTGGAAATTTTTTTGAGCCTCGATAAAATCAAAGTAATAACCCCTGTTTTTACAGAGTGCTGCTTTTGCAAGCGCCTTCTCACCAATCGTTGCAATAGCCATGCCCGGGGGTACGGCAAGGGCTTTTTGTACACCAAAGATGCAAACATCGATGCCAAGCGTATCAACTTCTAAATTTGTTCCAAACGCACTACTCACGGTATCAACAATAAAAAGCGCTTCAGGATAGTGTTTTAAAACATTCGCAATTGCCCCAAGATGATTCATCACTCCGGTTGAGCTTTCATTGTGAACTAAAAAAACCGCTTCATAATTATTATTTTTTAATGCCTCTTCGAGTTTATCTATTTTAATGCCACTTCCCCATGAAACATCGAGTGAATCAATTTCTTTTTCACACGAAAGCGCAATTGATTTCCAGCGTTCTCCAAACGCTCCGCAATTTAAAAAAAGAGCTTTGCGATGAACACAATTTCGTACCGCTGCTTCCATTAAGCCCGTTGCACTTGACGTTGACAAAAAAATCATATTCTTTGTTTTTAAGAATTGCTGAAGAAAACTTACAACTTCTTGAAAAAGATTTTTAAACTCCGCACTTCTATGATAGATCATGGGTGAAGACATCGCTTCGAGGACTTTTTGGTTTACATGAGTTGGACCTGGGATAAAAAGCTTCATGAGAGTACTAAAAAACAGCGACTCGTTTGAGTAAATCAATCTGGCTTAGTAATTTTCCCGAACCGAGCACAACAGAACAGAGCGGGTCCTCGGCTCGAAATACGGGAAGCCTTACTTCTTCGCGAATAAGCACATCTAAATTACGAAGAAGTGAGCCTCCACCAGAAAGTACAATCCCTCGATCAACAATATCGCCCGATAATTCCGGCGGTGTTCGCTCGAGGGCAACTTTAATAGCTTCGACAATATCATTAACTGCTTCGGATAATGCCTCTTTAATATCAACTGAATTTACTTCTATCGTGCGAGGAATTCCTGCGATGAGGTCATTGCCTTTGATAGTCATGGTCTTTACATTTCCATTTTCCATGGCACTGCCAATAGTAAACTTAATTAATTCAGCAGTTCGCTCGCCAATAAGTATGTTGTATTTGCGTTTTATATAATTAATAATTGCTTCATCCATCTTATCACCGCCAACACGAATTGATTTTGAATAGACAATACCTGCAAGCGATATAATAGCAACTTCAGTCGTTCCGCCACCAATATCAACAATCATACTACCTGCTGGTTCTGATATGGGAAGGCCAGCGCCGATTGCAGCTGCCATTGGTTCAACAATTAAATATACTTCACGAGCACCAGCGCTTTCAGCTGATTCTTTAACCGCTCTCTTTTCAACTTCTGTAATACCAAAAGGCACACAAATAATAATGCGAGGACGGACAAGTGTTTTTCTATTATGAGCTTTACGGATAAAATAGCGAAGCATTGCCTGAGTTACTTCAAAATCAGCAATAACACCATCTTTCATTGGCCTAATCGCTTTGATGGTTCCCGGAGTCTTGCCGAGCATTTCTTTAGCTTCACGCCCTACTGCTAAAACCTGTTTTACACCTCGGCCATCGTCTCTCACCGCTACTACCGATGGCTCATTGATAACTATTCCACGACCATGAATAAAAACAAGGGTATTAGCGGTTCCAAGATCTATTGCAAGATCATTAGAAAACATACCCCAAAGTGCATCAAATACCATAACGATAATCTCCGTCGAAAATCTAAAGTCGAATGTCGAAAGTAATCTTCTTTCTTACTCTCGACTTTAGACATTAGTATTCCAAAAGTGTCATTAATTCTGCGATTGATGAGCTGATGATGCTTCTTAATTCTTCCATTGTCAATTTCTCTTTATAATTCGTATCCTGTACAAATTTGCGTGAAAGCTCATTGCCAAGTGAATCATAAGAATATACCAATTTCCCTACACCAAGCTTTTCCAATTTTGTCATATTTCCATAGGAATCATAATCCATGCTTATATTATTTCCCTGTTTGTCATCGTAAAGCCGCTTCTTGCCCCTCTCATTCAAGACAATCACTAATTCTTTGAGAATCTTTTTCTGAGGAGTTGTAATATCGATTAGCTTTGCACCAACGACATCTCCCTTCGTATTAAACGTATATGTTATCTTCTGGCCGTTACTTTTAATTATATCGGTCAATCGATTATTGGGATAGGTAAATTCAGTAATTGCTCCATTTGAATTTGTGGTACGAATACGATTACCACGAGCATCATATTCATGATAGACGGTTTCATTTTTTCTATTCGTATATTTTGTTGGACGATCTGATGCAGGATCGAGTAACGTTATCTCTTTTGTTCCATCTTTATATGTTTTTATGGTCTTATGTTCATCTTTAATATAATTGTACTCTTCCCAGGTTCCTTTGTTATCACGAATAAGCATTTTAAAATTACGTTTATTTTTAGGATAAACCGTGCGCTCATATGTGGTGACTTTATCCCCTGGTCCTTGGATTTCTTTTACGCGATTATATTCTCCATAAATAATTTTCACCGATTCTGCCTGAGCTTTCTTATCCTTCTTTGGATATACGATGCTCTCTAAGCGCTGTTTCTTATCGTATTTATAGGTTAATGAAGAGTTATCAAAATCAATCACTTTTCCTAACTGACCATCTTTATAATACTGATATTCGAGTTTTCGTCCTTTATGGTCGACCAGGGATTTAATTTTACGATCTTCATCTACATTAATCGTGAGCTTTCTCTTGCATGCATCAGTAACAACTATTTTATTCGTAAAATATTCGAGGGAGAGCGCATTGTCATACGCATCTTTTGTGCGAATCAAGCGCCCATCATTATCAAAAAATTCTTTTACCCCTAAAACATTCGTACGAACATAGCCATTGTCTGTTTTAAAAAGATCAGTAATTCCCCTCGCCGTTGAAATATATTTTCCTTTGGTAGTTTCACCGGTTTTAATAAGATACTGATTCCGCATGCCCTCGTATTTTGAGTAGTCGCGTTTTAAAAGCTCGCTTAATTCTTTATAGCCTTCTTTTGTGCGAAGCTTATGCGCCTTTTTTTCTTCGGCAATTATTTTTTTTATGATTTCATTAATGTTTTCTTCGCGATTGAGATCACTATATTTCTCCGGAATATAACTTGCCAAAAATCCATCGGCCTCAAATACACGAATATAGCCATCACGGTCTTGCAAGCGAATATTGTAGTTATAGGTCCAACCTTTTCCAAAACCGCTTACAATAGTTGATTGAGAATTGTAGGTTCTTACGATCTCTAATGGAAAGCCAAAGCATCCAAAATACACATCTTGCTTTTGTTCGATAAAATTTAAACTTTCCGTGTTAACTTTGGCAAATGAATAGGCTTCACACAAAGCTAAGAGTAGTAAACTTCTTATGACCAATTTTTTCATAGCACCTCTCCTGCATTAAAAACTAAGAAATAATAGTAATTGACCTCATTGACAATTGCAACTCTAATCTCTACAATTTTGTTTACATACTATGCATCCAAAACTCATTGAATTCAGCGAACACATTGGCCTTCATTCATATGGTTTCATGCTCGCTCTTGGTTTTTTTATTGGCATTTATTTAGCTACCAAAAGAGGAAGACAAGAAGGCATTGATTCAAATGAGATCACGCAGCTTGTTTTTTATATATTTATTTTTTCAATCATTGGATCGCGGCTCCTCCATGTTGTTGCGGAAGATCTACCGAAATATTTAAAAAATCCCCTCGCAATATTTTATTTCTGGCAAGGTGGATTTGCCTATTATGGAGGTTTTCTTTTTGCAATTCCCACGGTCATTATATTTTGTAAAAAAAATAAATGGAACTTTTGGAAAATTGCCGACATATTAACTCCGCCGGTTGCCCTTGGTCTTTCATTTGGAAGAATGGGATGCTTCTTGGCAGGTTGTTGTTATGGAAAAGAATGTTCACTTCCCTGGGCAATAAAATTCCCTCCAGAAACACTGGGGAAAGCCGGGATATTTTTACATCCCACGCAAACCTATGAATCAATTGCTGCGCTCATTATTTTTGCAATTCTTATTATCTATCAAAACCGAAAGCAATTTCATGGCGAGCTCTTTTTTATTCTTTTAATTCTTTATGGCATAGCACGATCATCAATAGAATTTTTCCGCGACGATCATCGCGGTGTTTTTTTTAATAATTCTATTTCTACATCGCAACTCATTAGCATTCCGCTTATTGCATTTGGTATCATTGCCTATATCTTCTTTTACCAAAACATGAAGAAAGTCGAAGCATCGCTATGGAAAAAATAAAGATCGTTCCGCTGGGGGGCGTTGGCGAAATAGGCATGAACTGCATGTTCATGGAATGGAATAACACAATTATTATTATTGATTGTGGTGTTATGTTTCCCGAAGAACAGACATTTGGAATCGACTTCATTATTCCTGACTTTTCATACCTCATCAAAAATAAAGAAAAAGTAAAAGCACTAATTATTACTCATGGACATGAAGATCATATTGGGGCAATCCCCTTTTTACTCGAAGAAATGCCGCTCAACATTTTTGCGACACGGTTTTCAACGGAACTCATCAAAAGTAAGCTCGAAGGCTATCCACATCGCAAACATCCCATTACTTTTACCATAATAGATGAGGCATCTTCACTTGCCTTTGATCCAGTGACAATTCATTTCAATCGCGTTCGGCATAGCATCGTCGATGGAGTAGCGATTATCATTGATACGCCACTCGGAAAAATAATCCACACCGGTGATTTCAAAGAAGATACCGAAAAAATTAAAGGGAAAAAATACCCCTTGAGCTCATTCGAAAAATACCTAACACGGCATGAAAAAAAACTTATTCTTCTTTCCGATAGCACCAATAGTACACGGCCGGGGCATAGCTTATCTGAGAAAGACGTTGCAAAAAAATTAGAAGATATTTTTATTCATGCTCATGGCAGAATTATCATCTCGCTTTTTGCATCAAATATTAGCCGGATTAAAAACATATTAGTCCTTGCAAAAAAATTTAACCGTAAAGTTTTTCTTGATGGCAAAAGCATCATAAAAAATGTTCGCATTGCTAAAAAGCTTGGATTTATTGTATCGCACTCAAGTCGATTTATTACTTCGGGAGAAGAATTAAAACGTACTCCCGATAAAGAAACGCTTGTCCTCTCAACGGGCTCTCAAGGCGAGCCGCGGTCAAGCCTTCGCCGTATGGCAACCGGCGATCACAAATATTTAAGCACGCGTGAAACTGATACGATTGTTCTTTCATCAAAATTTATTCCCGGCAATGAACGAGCAATTTACAATATTATTAATCATCTCTATCGACAGGGAGCTCATGTAATTTATGAAAAAATATCTGAAGTTCATGGATCGGGTCATGCAAATCAAGAAGAGCTTAAGAAATTAATATCAATTGTAAAGCCAACTCATTTCGTTCCGATTCATGGAGAATACCGACATTTACGTATGCATAAAGAACTTGCCGAGAGCGTTGAACATCCACCGCAAGGAATTATACTCATTTCGGACGGAGATATTCTTGAAATTACTGAAAACGAAGTTAAAAAAAATGGCCGTGTTCCATCCGGGAGAATCATTGTTGAAGGCGATAAGACCGAAGACTATGGCAGCATGGTCTTACGCGATAGAAGACAGCTCTCAAGCACGGGCATCGTTGTGTGCACCCTTATTGCTCATTCACAAACCGGCGAACTTATCTCTGAACCTGAAATATACTTTAAAGGCCTGTTTTTAAAAAACGAAGTTGAAAAAGTTCTCAAAGAATCAAAGAAGCTCGTCGAAGATACTTTTTTTAATGCTACCATGGAAACAAAACGCTCACGCCTTGAAATACAAGAAGAAATCCGGATGAATTTACGAAGATTTTTTAAAAAGAAATTTGATAAAAAGCCGTTGGTTGTGCCTATAGTATTGGAAGTTTAATGAAAAATATCTCACAAGAAGTTCTCGCAGAAAAAGATTTTATTTTTAATGCTCGTCGCGACTTTCATATGCATCCTGAAATGGGCCGTAATGAATTTCGTACACAAAAAAAAGTTGTCGAATATTTAAAATCATGTGGTTATGAAGTCCGCGAAAAAGTTGCAGATACCGGCGTTATCGGCATTCTTCGAGGAAAGCAAAACGGCAAGACTTTCCTCATTCGTGCCGATATGGATGGTTTACCAATTACCGAAGAAAACGATATCCCCTACAGATCACAAAATAAAGGTGTCATGCATGCATGCGGTCATGACGGACATATGGCAATAAATTTAGGCCTCGCTAAAGTTCTTACAAAAATGCGGGATAAAATTTCTGGCAACATAAAATTTCTCTTTCAGCCCGATGAAGAAGGCTCAGGCGGTGCAGAGCGCATGATTAAAGATGGAGCTTTGGAAAATCCTCATGTTGATATTGCCTTTGGCTATCATCTTTTTAATGAATTACCTGCAGGCAATTTCGTTATTGCAAATGATTATGTATTTGCTCACTCACAAACATTTGATATTAAAGTTATCGGCAAAGATACGCATGGAGCACATCCTCATCGTGGCATTGATCCTATTTATGTAAGCACTCATATTATTGAGGCACTGTATGGAATTATAGCACGTGAAAAAAATCCGCTCGATTCTGGTTTAATTACTGTTGGAACAATCCATGCAGGAACTGCACGAAATGTAATTCCTGAATGCTGTGAATTCAAAGGCATCATTCGCTCATATCAACCCGAAATGAGCACATTTTTAGCAAAGCGAATTAAAGAAGTAGCCGAAGGCATTGCAGAAGTTCATGGAGCACATGCTGAAATTACTATTAAATCAAATTATCCTGCCGTTAAAAACACTAATGAAGTAGCAGAAAAACTACGAGCTATTGCAGAGAAGCATTTTGGGAAAGAAGCTATTCATACCGAACGAAAATCCCTCGGCGCCGAAGACATGTCCTATTTCCTCAATGCCGTTCCCGGCTGTTATTTCTTTATTGGCTCAAAACCCAACAATAATCACTCAACCAATTGGCATTCAGCCACATTCAACATTGACGAAGATGCGCTTTTGTATGGAGTAGAATTCTTGAAAGAAATTGTTTTCGATTAGAAAAAAATATAATCATTCAGCCAACTGGCATTCAGCTACATTCAACATCGACGAAGATGCACTTTTGTATGGCAGTGATATTTATCGTTTTCGATATATTCGATAATGGAAGAGTTGTGTACTTGTTTCAAAGAAACTATCCGTCAACGGAATAAGTAAGTCATTGGTTTTCTCGAGGCTTCCACCTAAGATTTCAGCAATTTTCTCGACGGCAGCTTCTGGCAAGTCACGATCGGCCCAATTGCGGTGACTTTCGGCTGTCCTGTCTCTTTCAGGGTGTCCTTTATGGACTGAGATTTCAACGGTAGTCCAGTCATCAGTAAGCACACGACGGAACTCTTCTGCAATAACGAGATAATCATCAACATGGCGATATGGCCCAATCCATGTAAGAGATTGTACTGAATTGTCTGGGAGAGGTATTTGGGTAAAACCATTTTCTTTCGCCGTTGGGCTCCGAATGATCGTCATATTATTGAGCCGATGTCCTTCTGGAGCATAGGATGAGCGGTAAAAATTGTTTATACCTTGTTTTTGGAGAAATTGTAGAACGATTTCAGGTTTCAAGTAAGGCAAGTCGGATCCAGGCTGCAGGGCTCTTATCATATAATCACGCCATCTGCCGTATGTCTCTTCATCAGAAACTTGACGCCCGAGTAATTCTGCCTTAGCTGAATAAAATTTTTGCCAATAATTTTTTTCTGTATACTCATCCCACCCATCAGTTCGCGCACGATCCTTGATAATTTCTACAATTACAAACTGCTCGAGATTCCAATAATTAAAACCACGATTCTCTCGGGATGCTAAATCATCACGTCTTTTTTCAGTCGCTCGTATCTTTTCATCTAGTTTTTTTCTAGCTTCAGGATGAGTAATAGGAGAGATCTCTGAACGCTCCTCAAAGAGTTTGGGAATTTCGTGCTCAAGTGTTGCAAGTTCTTGTTTGTACAGCGAAGCATTCTTTAAACTGTCACAGGTGTCATCGATTATTCTTTTAACGAGCTTAAAGGAAAACCGCCCTGATTCACCATGACTTGCTCCATATCTGAGAGATATAAGTGCTGATTCTGCCGCTAGGCCTGCGTCATCTAAAGCAACGACATGCCACTCTGGATTACTCTTTGCAAGGTGCACCGCATAACCTCCTCTTCCAGCCTCAAAATCAAGATGAATATGTTTACCCTTAGGCAGTGAGATTGTATCTATCTGCCGTGCCATTGCATCGTGTACAAATAATGGAGCCGGATACCATGGAAAGACTCTCTCTTCATCTTTAGTCTTAACCTCATGTATTTCAATAAAAGTACCACTTGGTTTTTCTTCAGAGCTATAAAGAGACGCACAGTTTTTTTCAGCTCCATAAGCATTATTTGTTAAATAAAAAACAAAAACTAAATATCCGATTTTTGAGATTATTGATTTCATAATAAACAGGAATCTCTTCATCTTTAATGGCGTTTTATCATAGATAATACAAAATGTCAATATTTATTGACATTTTAATCGAGATAGTATATGGTGATGCTAAAGAATGAAGCTAAAGCTATTAAAAATTATTTTCATTTGTTACTTAATAGTTGTTTTTGAGAGTCTTAGTTTTGCTGAAAGTCTTCCGTGTAAAGTCTTTGATAATAAACGAATAGAGCCAGAAAAGCTGTATAGTGCAGATGAATTTATTACCATCCCCCGTGTAATTAATGACTTTATTGATCTATTCCAAAAACCTCGAGAAGTTTTAACAAGAAATGGGTTAACACAAAATTCGTTGAAACGTTCACGATCATTGATTGAAAAAAGGAAAGATGGCGTAAAAACTATAACTCATCGAGGAGGATATTTTGATAGCCCACATATCTCTCATGAAAACTTTGGAGTTCCTGAAAAAACGCGTTTAGTTATTATTGGAGATACTTCGCAGAGCCTTCCTACGGATCCTCTCGATACGATCTTTATGCCAGAAAATACTGTTTTTCGACATTACACAACCCCTGAAAAGGCGAAGGCTATAGAAGAATCTCACCTGCTTATTCCAGGAAATTTACCCTTGGCGACTTCTTCGACTAACCCTTATGTAGATATGAAGGGCGCTTTTTTAGTAATCAGAGAAGAAAGAACGCAAACACCTGATGAAACAGGAGTTTTTGAAGGCCACACTTCCTTTGTTGATTTCAGATTTCCCCGTGGCACAGGATTAGTTGTTATTAAATCATTTTCTATACACAATAAAGATTTCTACATGGTTCCAGGAATATCTAAACCAGCCAACGATGATCTTAACTTATATGAGAAATGGATAAAGCTTGACAGACCAACAACAGCAAGCTGTAACGAAAAAAGTAGAAAGTTTTGGAAGGCAAGCAACGAGTATGACTTTAATTCATTGCAAGCTCAGAAACTGCGAGATCTGAGTAATCAGTTCTCCTCTCTGAGTAGAGGAGCATCAAAATTTTTGGAAGTTGATAAAGAAGGAGGGTTCCCCTTTCCTTCTCTTATTCCTATTGAAGATGTTCGGGTAGGCTTAGTAGCTGACATGAAATCATCTTATTAAATAATTATATATCTAGCATAACTCATGGGATTTAACGAACACGTAATAAACTACAAACCCTTTTTGGTAACCTAAGAAAAAAAATAAAAAACATTTGTATTCTTATTTGCTGCTTGGTAAGATTCATTTAGTTTAAGAACTCGTAACCAAATTATTATTGGAGGTGCTTATGAACGAACAAGCATATTGTGTTAAATGTAAAAAGAAGCAAGAAATGAAAAATGCAAAACAAGTTAAAATGAAAAACGGCCGACCAGCAATGAAGGGTGAATGTCCCAAATGCGGAACAGGAATGTATAAGATTCTTGCATCGAAATAATTTCGTCTATTCGTTCCGTGAAACATTCGAAAAAAATAATTATTATTTCTTGTAGTCTTCTTTTTATTATCACTATAGCTTTGTCTTTTTTACTTTTCTATAAATTTTCAATCTCAGTTGCCATAACGCCTATTGGTGATGCGTGTACACTCTATAAAGAGCGCTGTAGTCACATGACATTCGAGACACGTGATCATGTGAAACTCGATGCGGTATTTATCGATAATGCTGCTGCTTCGGATATTGCGATGTATGTTCATGGCTTTGGCATGAATAATGGCGATAGTTTTTCGCTGGGAAAAATCGAAACCCTGCTTCTTCTCAACTATAAAGTCTTTGCTTTAAGTTTACGTAATCATGGGTATTCAGACAAGCGGCCAACAACAGCCGGTAAAACTGAAGCCCTCGATGTCCTTGCTGCCATAAACTATATCGAAAAATATTTGACGGTTCGTCCATCACTCATCTGGTGCGCATCCATGGGCTGTAATGCAACAATCTATGGGATTATTGAAAAAGAATTCGAAAAACCTGATTATTCCGTCCCCTATCTCATCATCGAAAGCCCCATGGAAGAGGTGTACAGAAGTATAGAGGCATTCGTACCAAAAATGGCTTCAGTTCCATGGATTCCTTTTGGATATTTTGCCCTTAAATTTGCAGAAATATATTCCGGCATCTCATTTGGAAATCAACATATTGCCGAGGATATCAAATTACTTCAAACAAAGCATTGCTTTGTTTTTTTTGGTAATCATGATGAATTCTTTTCCGAAGTTAACGCTTCACTCATTGCAAAAAATGGACGTTGTGAACTAGTCACTATCTGTCTCTTATACACATCTGACGCTGCCGACGATCTTACGCGTGTAG
>CAZRKD010000025.1:0-12655 GCA_964600515.1 uncultured bacterium | reverse complement strand
TAATTTGCTCGGTTTGGTTTGGATGTATTTTAAAATAATGTTCCCATACTCGTTTTTTTGATGCTTCGCAAAGTTTTTGATTTGCAAAACATTCGAGTACTTGATGCCTATCTTTAACACCAAAAGGAGAGTCGATAAAAAGATAGGTTAAAAAATATTCAGGCGTTTTGAACAAAATTTTTGATTCTTTAATTTCTTTGTTAAAAATCCGATAATGCTCTCGATCAATAATCACTGCCCATAACTTCCATAGTGGGACCTGCGCTCGTTTTACGAGAAATGCAAATTTGTCGCTCGTGCCTGCATTTCCGGTTGATACGATTGATTCATTGTTCATGACCTTTTTGAATTGCTCTTCAGTGATTTTAGGAATTTTTTTATTTGATCCGTATTGTTCTATAAGTTTGTAAAGAGAATTGAATTCTTTATAATCAAAAGAAAAAACATTTGATTGATATATTAAAAAAGTACAGCAGACAAATAGTAAATTTTTATTCAAAATGTTCTTGGTCTTCGACTTCATATTCTTTATTTGGATCATAATCATAGATTTCGATTTTATCATAAAACCATGCAAACATATCGCGCCGAAGTTTTGCTTGATAGGTCTTCTCGGCTTCTTGGAGGCGCTTATTATAGAATACAACTCCTTCGGCAAAGACCGATTCTTCAAGAGCACATTTGTGTTCCTTCATATAGAATCTACTTCGTAAATAATCTTTAAACCATGAGCTAAAGTTTTCAAATGTTCGTTCATGTTCATGGAATGATTTATAGATTAGAAAATCTCGTGCGCGTTCAAACGGGTACCAGATATGAAAATCGAGTTTATAGGGATTGCCCTGAAGCTTTGGTCCCATAAGCTCACCGGCTTGTTCGCCTTCGCCTTTAACATATTCTTTCCCAATTGCACGAAACACTCCTTCTATTAAATGCGTTCTTCCATGAATAATTTGAAGAGGATCAATGACATTTTTTCTATTCTGAAATGCCACGAGTCGTCCTTTCTCGGTTTTTAATTTGATATTGGTGCCATTTAACTTCTCGATTGCTTGCGTATCTTTTTCTTCGAATACCCATTCAAAGCCGGGCGTAATTTTATTGAGAACGAGATATACCTCGGGAGTGCGAAGTTGATAGTCGTGTCCATATTTCTTCCAATCCTCTTTATTCACTTTGAATGTCTTTCGAATAAATGGGCAATAAATTTTGGGAAAATCGGTAAGTATTTCCATCGTATTTTTCCTTTCTATAGTTTGTTTCAGAATATTAACAAGTTTCATTGCGCGCAAAACGCGCTTGACAACAAGAACCAACTTAGTTATGAGTTTCCTATATTCACAATAAGAATTGGAGATGTCAATGTACGCAATTGTAGAAACCGGTGGTAAACAGTTTAATGTTACTGAAGGTACAAAAATTAAACTCGATAGGCAAGAAACTGAAATAGGCAAAAAAATTAAGCTTGATTCAGTGCTTATGGTTAAAACTGACAAAGACATTCATGTCGGAACGCCGTATGTTACTGGGGCTTCGGTGACAGCGACTGTTCTTGATCACGATCGAGGCAAGAAACTCATTATTTTTAAAAAGAAACGTCGAAAAACCTTTATGAAAAAAAAGGGGCATCGGCAAGATTATACCGAAGTTCTCATTGAAAAGATTAGTGTAGCAAAGGCGAGAACGAAGAAGACTGCGGAGGAGGCAACTCATGGCGCATAAAAAAGGACAAGGAAGTACTCGTAATGGACGTGACAGTGCGGGCCAACGTCGTGGTATTAAACGATTTGGTGGCGAACTCGTAAAACCCGGAAATATCCTCGTTCGACAAGTTGGCACCAAAGTTCATCCCGGCCGCAACGTAAAACTCGCGAAAGATTTCACGATTTATTCACTCATCGAAGGCAAAGTTACCTTTGAACAATTTGATGCTCAAAGAAAAAAGATTAGCGTTTATCCCGCTGTCTAATTCGATTTTCTCAATAATTTAAAATAGATACAGCTTAATAGCCGTTAGGTATTCATTATTTAAAAATTTTTATTTACCCCATTGTAATATAACTTTACGTGTGTTATACTATTTATAGGGAAGATATGGATATCAACGTAGCGTTAAAAAATTATGGCGAAGAACTTCGAAGCCACGTGCTTCTTATTCTTATGGCTTTATTCTTTGTCGTGCTTTCTTTTGGATTCATCTGCGGATCAAATACCATTTCACTGAAAGTTTTATATAGTTCCAAAACAACCGTTATAGAAGCTCATGCAGTTTATGATGATCCAAAAGGAAGAGATGAAGCGATCTTTTATTCACTCAAAGTAACATATAAAGATCCGAAGGGAAAAGAAAACGAATACGAAAGTACTGATGAATTATTTCAGCCAAATCCCGAATTTGGAGAAGTTGGATATGACATTATATTCTTTAATTTTGGTGATGGAAGTTACATCGTTGATGAATTTCAAATAAGAAGTGAAGATGAAGTGCTTTATCAACAAAAAAATCCCATTCAATTTTCCGTCTCAGTCACGAGTAGTGAAGCGCAATATTTTTCAATACCGCTGACGTATATGCGTGCAGATGCTCCTCCACCTGAAGATATGAATGATGAAAATGGAGAAAACAAAAATAAAGAAGAGCCGACTCCGCAACCTGAGCAGGATAACGATAATGAAACCAGTCTCGATGAAAACCCCGATCCGGACGGAGATGGGATTGTAGATTCGCAAGATAATTGTCCGCAAGAGGGCAATGACCAAGCTGATCAAGACAAAGACGGTATCGGAGATGCCTGCGATAATTGTCCTAATATGAAAAATCCTGATCAGTTAAATAGCAATAATGATCAGTTTGGAGATGTCTGTGAAACAGCATCAGAAGAATTTACGTTTAAGGTTTTGCAAGAAATACAACGAAAAAGATAAGGAGGATTTTATGGACGAAAACAAAAGAAATATTAGAAGCTACATTTTTTTAAGCCTCATTGCTTGCGGATTTGGATTAGTTGTTTTTTCATTTGGTTTTATGTGCGGCAGTGATGATGAAGTAGGGCAAACCGATAGCCTTCTCATGACTGCGGATAAGGCACTTGTAACATTTAATCTCGCGTATGATATCCCACTGCAAAGTGCAGCTGGGTATGAGCTCAAAGCAATTTACTATGATGTGGATATCAACGAAGAGGGCAATGAAGTTTTGTATGTCGGTGTTAACGAAAACTTGAGTTCAATTGTTTCCCAAATACCTGTTGGTGAATACAACATTAAGCTCGTGGTTTTGAATAAGAGTCTTAATCTCTTATATGAGAGCGATATAATTTTGGTTACTATTGCAGAGCAGGCTACATTAAATTTTGCTATGGAATTAAGAGACCAATGATTATCGATGGCAGATCGCTAATAGCGGATGCTCGTTAAGAATTTACGAACGAAGATTTAAGATCTGCGATCCGTGATCAAAAGAGGAGGAAGATATGGTTGTACATCAAAATGATGATATTCCGTACTTTGGGAAAAATGGGTGGTTATTTCTGCTACTCATTATCATTGCCTTTATTATCGTTGTATTTTCATTCGGATTTATCTGCGGTGAGGGCGAAGAAGCGCAAGTAGGCAGCGGAGTTGAGGCAGAAGAGCATGAAATTCTTTTGAAGCTCATCTATGATAACACTCAAGAACGCAGCAAGATTGTAGGCTTTAAGATCATCTATACTTATTTACATGATGCCGGTTCTGAAGAAAAAATTATCAAAAATCAATTAGTACTCAATGAAAATTTTGCCTCAGATGGATTTGATACCCATGTTATCTATGGATCGGCAGGGAATTACAAAGGTCATGGAGAACTCTATGATATTGATGGAAAGCTTCTCTATAAAAGTGAAGATATCAATGTCGATGTTTCGGGAAATACCGAAGTACCTGTAAAAATGCTCATGCAAGTTCCGGTTGCAACGACGGGAGGCACAACCGATACCGATGGCGATGGCGTTGTCGATAGCAGTGATAACTGCGCAAATACAGCAAATGCAGATCAAGCCGATGCTGATGGCGATAAAACCGGTGATATCTGCGATGGCTGTATCCATGATGCCCAGAACGATGCTGATAAAGATAATATCTGTGGCGATGTCGATAATTGCCCGACAACATCAAATACCGATCAAAAGGACGAAAATACAAATGGGATTGGTGATGCATGTGATACTGCACTTGATTCCGATGGAGATGGTGTAACAAATGACAAAGATAACTGTGATAATAACAAGAATACAGATCAGACAGATTCAGATAAAGATGGGATAGGCGATGTTTGTGACAATTGCCCTGGTATTGCAAATTCTGACCAAAAAGATACTGATAGCGATTCCCGTGGTGATTCTTGCGATTCTTGTAAAGAGGATCCAAAAGATGAATGTACGATTGAAGATGATGACTCTGATGATGATGGAATTCCAGACGGCCAAGACACGTGTATTCATGATCCCAATAACGATGCTGATGGAGATACCATTTGTGGAAATGTAGATAATTGTCCAAATGATTCTAATGCAGATCAGGTAGATTCAGATAATGATGGCGTTGGCGATGCCTGTGACGAAGGAGAAAACGTTGTAGATACGGATGGTGATGGAATTCCAGATGAAGAAGACAATTGTCCTACTACGATAAACCCGAATCAAGAGGATACAGATTTTGATGGGATTGGTAATTATTGTGATACAGATATCGATGGTGATGGAAAGTTAAATGGTCAAGATTCAGATATGGATGGAGATGGAGTTCAAAATATTAATGATGGGTGTCCATTTGTGCCAGGGCAACAATGTTAATAGGAGATGCTTGTGAGTTATAAAGTATTTGATATACTGAATTGATGGAAATAGAAATAAAATTTAAGATATATGATCTCAATTTTTTGAAACAAAAGCTTGTTTCCATTAAAGCGAAAAAGATTTCAAAAAAACGAGAACACGATTTTTATTTCGATACTTCTGATAAAGTTCTCTCTAAACGAGGAATACTTTGTCGCTTACGAAAGATAGATACGTCAGGGCTTTTGACTATTAAAGGGAAAAAAAGGAAAACAAAGTATTTTAAGATTAAAGATGAAGTTGAGATAGAAGTTAATGATTTCCAGAAAGCAAAATCTTGTTTAGAAACCTTAGGATTTAAGATTACTGGCGGGAAAGAAAAAGTTCGCGAGCTGTATCTTTATAAAAATACGAAAATTTGTATCGATACGCTTTCCCGCATTGGCTCGTATATTGAGATTGAGGGGACAAAACGAAATATTATAGAAGTATCCAAAAAATTGGGATTTAATTATAAAAACGGAATTACGACGTCGTATGATAAACTATTGGAAAATGTTTCTAAATCTGATATACTAAAAATATGAGTGTCATTGCACAAGCAACAAAAGCATTACTAAAACCTGTTGTCGCGTATTTAGATGATGAAACGGTATCGGAAATTATGATCAATGGCCGTGATCAGATCTATATTGAACGAAAAGGGAAGATTTATAAAGTAAATGATCATTTCGAAACAGACGATGAGCTTATGGCTGCAATTCGAAGCGTTGCTCAGTATATGGGCCGTGTGATTAATGAAGAGCGACCAACGCTCGATGCGCGACTTCCCGATGGATCGCGCATACATATTGTTATTCCTCCGTGTGCGCGTCGTGGTGCGTACATGTCGATTCGAAAATTTTCGCGGGATAAATTATCGATTAAAGATTTAATTAATTTTGGTTCAATGAGCCTCGAGTGTGCGAAGTTTTTGAAACTTTCGATAGAACTTAAAAAAAATATCGTTGTCTCAGGTGGAACAAGCTCAGGAAAAACAACGCTTCTCAATGTTATTTCATCGCTTATTCCTAATACTGAACGAATTATTACGATCGAAGATTCGGCTGAATTGCAGCTTCAACAAGAGCATGTTGTTCCAATGGAAACAAAGGCACCGGATAAAGATGGCAAAGGAGAAATTTCTTTGCGAGAGCTCATTAAATCTTCACTCCGTATGCGGCCCGATCGAATTATAATTGGTGAAGTACGCGGGGGTGAGGCACTCGATCTTTTGCAAGCAATGAATACCGGCCATAGCGGCTCAATGACAACAGTTCATGCAAATGATCCGCGGCAAACAATGGGTAGGCTCGAGACCTTGTGTCTCATGAGTGATGTGGAATTGCCTCATCTTGCAATCAAAATGCAAATAGCATCGGCAATTGATATTGTTGTTCAAGCATCTCGGCTTCGCGATGGATCACGACGGCTTACGCATATTTCTGAGATTATCGATCTCGATGAACATGGCAATTATATTATTAATGATATTTTTGTTTTTAAACCAGAACGCGTTGAAGATAATGGAACTATTATTGGCAAGCATGTACCAACGGGAAAACTTCCGTCATTTTTTAATGAAGCGCGCATTCAAGGGTATAAAGTTTCGAAGGAATTATTTGGGGTTGTATGAGTGAAATAATAATTACACGAAAGATTCCAGAGGGCCTAACCGACATTCCTCGCCGGGTCGATGACTTTGTTCATAAATTACGTATGACACATTTACGTGATCACGATTTTTCATTGCAATGGGATACAGCAAAAAAACATGCCCAGATTTATTCTGAGCATGTGCAGGGAGATGTAACCATTAGTGATTATGAGGTGAGCTTGAAACTCGTTATTCCTTTAACGTATATTTTATTTAAAGGAACTATTAAACGAGAACTCGAAAAACTGATCGATGAAGAAATGGAGGTAATTAAAAAATAATTATGGATGAAAATCAAAAAGATAGTGTAAATCCTGTTTCAGAAGCACCACAAGACGAAACAACCCAGCGAATTCGCGTTGATCGTAGACGCAGGCCTACCCCATTTATCAGTCGTTACACGTTTTGGGGACGACGCAAGGCTCATCGACGCACTGAAGATCCTCAGGCTAATTATTATGTCGATCGCGTAGGAGGAAAATATTGGGCAGTAATTATTCTGATTATTGTTTTATCAGTTATGGATTCCCTCTTTACGCTCTATCACCTTAAACGAGGCTATCGTGAAATAAACCCACTCCTCAATGCTTTTTTATTTCACAACTACTACTTTTTAGGTATTAAATATCTATTAACCGTGATTGGAATTATATCTCTTGCGCTTCATAAATTTTTCATCTTTGTTCGCGAGCTTATTATTCTTCTTATTATCCTTTATATTGCACTCGATATCTATCAGGTAGTATTGTATTTTTATTAGGCTTTTAAAAAACTTTCTCATTGATAAACATTCTTAACTCATCGAGTGCTCGCTTAATCTTTTTAATACTTAGGGTCTGTCAAAAAATAACTTTTCATTCTTTGATCAACGTTCAACTAATTCAGGAAAGTCGTGACCATTTACTTCCTTGGGTTTCCCCTTTGCTGTCCATTCTTTGCCTGGATTCTTATAGTTCCCAACAAGTTCCTTTTTCTTCGTATCTACTGATATAACAGGCTCTTTATCTGCAAGAAAAGTTTTTGCCATCTTATTGATGTAGATGAATTGGCGATCACGATCAGGGTTATCATCTCCTTCTTTGGTCTTCTTGTTGCCTTGAAGACTATATTCTAGGTTGTGTAAAATCGAAGCAACTGTTTGATGGTTGACATCATAACTCTCCTTTTTCAAAGCATCTGAGATGTTTCGTACACTCTTGCACGTCCATTTTAAAAGCGATTCTGGATCACCTCTGGTTCCTGGCTCGATAATCTCTTGAAGAATTTTTATCAGGTTCGGATTTTTCTCCGTGATCCTCTTGCGACCACCTCCCTTGCAACGAATCCTGTCAACCCCTTGACTCTTGCAACGCAATTCTCTGATCCCACGTCGAATCGTTGGAATCGACATACCCGTCATCTCTGAAAGAATCTTAATCCCTCCATATTCAAACGACTGGGCTTCTGCACCCACAAGGAGACGTCTCTGTCTTTCATTGAGCTCTGGTAATAATACCGATAACTTGATCTTGAGTTTACCCTTGTCCTTTTTATCCATCAAATAATAGTAAAATAAAAATTAAAAAATGAAAAGTTATTTTTTGACAGACCCTTACTCATAAGCATTTTAACTTCGTATTATCATTATACATACATTTTACGAAGTTAAAATTAAGCCTATATTTTAGTACGTTTAAATATTTAATAATAAATTATATTTAAATAACAATATGTTATACAAATTCATATAATAAATATTGACATAATATATGAAGTTAAATACAATAAAAATACACTATGGAAAAATTTGTTGGAAGGATCAAAGAATTAACATTGCTCAAAGAGTTTGTAGAACAACCCGGCTCAGGTTTTACCTATGTACGCGGAAGACGCCGCGTCGGTAAGTCATGGCTCTTAAAAGAATTTCAAAAAAAAACTGGTCGGTGTTTTTATTTCGCAGGTGCAGCCGATGAAAGCAATAAGAAGGCTATCGAGCGTTTTACAGAAGTCTGGGAAGATTTTTCGCACACGAAAACATTATCTGAATTACAGACATCTTTTTTAACTTGGCATAGAATATTTGGGGAGATTACTGAATTTCTTAAAAAACAAAAGAAAACCGTGATACTCATTTTAGATGAAATACAATGGATAGCAAAAAAGGGTTCAGGCTTTATTGGAATCTTAAAAGACATATGGGTTGAATGGGAGAGATTAGGTAGGATTAAGATAATTATCTGTGGTTCTTCGAATAAATTTTTTAGTGATCAGATGTTTGGAGGAGAAGAAAAGATTTTACGAGGCCTCAAAACTCGATCAAGTATCTGGGTAGAACCATTTACACTGTCTCAAGTAAAAAAATACTTCTTTAGGGAGTGGAGTTTCGAAGAAGTTTCTTTAACCTACATGATGTTCGGGGGCATTCCCTATTACCTCGCTCACATTCGAGAAGGACTCGGATTCATTCATGCTATCAATACTGCCGCATTCACTGAAAACAGCGTATTCTTAGAAGAAATTGATGAAATCTTAGGATTAGAATTTAACAAAAGAGGAATAGTAACAATTAAAAAAATTCTTGCCACGCTTGGGCACAGAGGAACAAGTTGGAAATCTATTGCTACCAAAACTGGCATTGTGCCTTCAACATTGACTGAAGTTTTAGAACGACTTGTTGACTATGGGATAGTATATAAATTTTTGCCGGCGAATAAAAAACCTATTAAGAATGAGGCTGGCTATCGGTATGCCATGAAAGATTTCTTTATGAATTTTTATTTTCAGGTTTTAGAACCACTCGAAGCAAGAATTAAAAACAATACTCATGGGCTTCTCTTTCCCTATGAGTGTCTTGTATCTCATCATGGATATTATATTCCTCGTTTTTCTGGAGGTGCATTTGAACTTCTGATACGATATATTTTAGAATCAAAATCGCTTGTAGAAAACATCTTTAAAAAGTTACAGCTCGTAGATGAAAATTATACGGTTGAAACATATTGGGATACTCATACTCAGATTGATTTAATCGTACAACATACAAAAGATCGCATGGTGCGAATTATTGAATGTAAGTGGCTATCAGATACAATTGATAAAAGTTCTAACTATATTTCAGAGCTTTTATCCAAAAATTATAGCACTCCTTCAAAATACAACAAAAAATACTTTCTTGCTCTCTCTCAAGAATGTTCAAAAGATTTTAAAACGAGTGCTCATCAAAAAGGAATTGAAATTATTCAGTTAGAAGATTTATTCATCACTTAGATATTTTACCCAAAAAATGCTCTATATTTCAAAACGAAAACAGATTGTTTCAGGTTTTAAACGATTGTGAATTACATTGAGAGTAACTCGTAAAAGCAGATTCATTAACCAATCAATATAATTATCATTTTTTACACGAAAAATAATCCGCATTTTTGGCATACACTTTGCAAAATACTTCTTGTCAAAGGCTCACGCTTAGCCTATATAAAGGAAAACTAAAGATCTGGGGACGGAGAATATGCATGGCAATTGGAGTAATCGGCTCGATTACGAAAGACAGAATTATTATTGATAAAACCAGAGATGAGTTCGAACAGGTTGGTGGGACGGTTTATTATAGTTCAATTACATTAACCAATCTTGGATCTTCGGTCATTTCAATTCCCTTGCTTGCTGAACAAAATTCTTATCTTCTGAAACATCTCATACATAAGAATATTACCTGTTATCCTGGCTGGACTGATAAGACAACGGTTTATGAAAATAGATATCCATCTGATTCTCAGGATGTATGCGAAAGAACTATTATGGAAAATGCCGTGGAAGGATATAATCTGGAAGGCTCAGGAAAATATGTATCGATGTTCGCTGCAAAGAAATTAGCGTATCTAGGGGCGATTAGGAATAAAAATGAAACTAATTATTAATTATGTAATGATTTTTATGCTGGCTCAAATAACTATAGTATCTGGACAGCCAAAAAATATGGAAGGATGTGCTGGTATGTTTATAAAAAATAATTATGTATCTCAATCCAATAGAAAAGATGAACAAAAGGATCCTGCTAAATATCTTGCTACGGGAATCTTTCCTCGAGAGACTTTCCCTGTTTATACCACTTCAAATTATCTCTCTCCCTTGCAAAAAATATTAGAATCACATAGGTATCAAGCATTAATTATTGTCTATGATAAGGTTCTCCAAGAAAAATTTGAAATAACTGATATTACCCGATTGGTTTCAGTGCCCGTAATTGAAATATCTCTTGAGGGAGGAGAAAAAGTAAAAACTCTTTCATCATTTAATGAAGTAATTAAGGTATTAGAACAGAAAAATCTTCCTGATAATACTCTCATGGTTGTAGTTGGTGGTGGGACAATCATTAATTTTGCTGGGTTCGTAGCAAGCATCTGGAAAGGAATGGAACCTGTATTTATCCCAACTACATTTACAGCTATGTGTGATGTTGCCATAGGAAGTTTACAGATGATCAACTTAGGACATTCAAAAAATAAGTTGAGAAATTATTATGACCCTCTAGCTATTATCTTAAGTAAAAACTTTATTGATTCTTTACCTCATAAAGAAAAGAAGAATGGACTTGTTGAGGCTTTTAAACATGGACTCACTCAAGATAAAAAGCTTTTTGAAAAATTAGAGCGACTTGTTGAAGAAGAACAAATATTTGGAACTGATACCTTATTCGAAATTGCTGTTGAGACAGCCGTGCTCAAAAATGAACTTATAGAAGAAGATCCCTTTAGTGAACATACTAAGGCTATTTTAAGTTATGGACATACTATTGCATATGCACTTGAAGAAATAACAGATTATAAAATATCTCATGGAGAAGCAGTTTCAATCGGGACTGTTATAGAACTAAATTTATTTCATGAAAGTAATTCTGTTTTATTTAAACGTACAAGTGATCTTTTACTAAAACTCGGCCTTCCTACTGTTATTCCCTCATCAATTAGTACTGCAGAGATTGTAGAACGTTTCAATATTCATGGAAAGAAGGGATTCCCTCAAGTTACAGATATAGGAGCACTTGCAAAGAATAAATCAGGACTTCTTTTTACCGTTGATAGAAAAAAACTTGAAACAATTTTACAACAGAATAGGGAATAATATAAATGAAAGAGCGTTTTTTAAGAGTTTTAATCCTTATTTGTCTTATCTCCCTTATGGGATGTGGTTCACAGGAAAAAGATAGACATACATTTCTTTTCTTAACACGTCCATTAGTGAGTGATTTTCATTCATTAGTAGTAAAAGGAGCAAAACACGCTTCAGATGATAAACAAATTACTCTAAAGGTCTCTCAGCCTAAAATAGATTATGATTTTGATTATCAAATAAAAGAAATTAAAAAAGTTATCAAAGAAAAAAATATCAATGGAGTAATTTTAACACCTAACCATTCATCTCATTTATTAGATGCTCTTCTGGAACTTGATAAACATGGAATTCCTTTTATTGTTGTTGATACTCCATTGGATCTTAGAAATGCTCAATATACATTTAGATATTATTGCGGATATGTCGGAACTGATAACCAATATGGAGGTAAGTTAGCAGCACAATTTATTATCCATACAATGAAACAGGGAAAAATTCTGATGATTAGAGGAATAAACGATCATCAATCAAGTAGAGATCGAGAAATAGGTTTTCTTAATCACGTAAAGAAATATCCACATTTTGCAATAATAAGATTTATCAATGGACGATGGGATGAAGATATTACTAAGAATATTTTATCTGAACTTCCATCTTATCTATTGAATAATATAGATGCAATTTTTGCTTATAATGATGAGATGGCATTAGGAGCTGCTCACTTTTTTTCACATAGGAAATCTCGCCCTCTTATTATTGGTTATGATGGCCTTGTTGAAGTTCAAAAGAAGATACTTGAAGAAAAAATTGATGCAACAATTGCACAGGTTCCTGATATAATGGGAGAGGTGGCCATTAAGCAGCTCGTCAATTGCATTGAAAAAAAGAATTATGATCAAAGAACGGTTTTAACACATGTAACATTGATTAAATTAACAAAGACACTGACGTATATATCTAAATTAGATTAGTAAGCATGAATCAAAAAACTATTACGCGGCATTTTATTGAAACACTAACTATTGGTCTCGTTATTCTCATTGTTATTTTCCTT
>CAZRKD010000024.1:0-12791 GCA_964600515.1 uncultured bacterium | reverse complement strand
AAACTCTATGGACTTAAAAAATATACGAAAAAAAATTGATAGTATTGATAGCAAAATTCTAAGCCTTCTCAATTCGCGAATGGAACTTGCATTGCGGGCGAAGCGAGAAAAAGTACATATTGAAGATGGAGTTCGAGAAAAAGAAGTATTAGAAAAAATAGAGAAAAAAACATTAAGGTTAATCGATACGAATTTTATTAAAAAATTATTCCTCGATATTATTTCGGAAAGTAAAAAACTTCAAAAAGAAGATACGACGCTTATTGCATTTCAAGGCGAGCATGGAGCGTATAGCGAGCTTGCAGGAAAAGTATGGGATAGTGCTTTTATCTCTATTCCCTGTAGAGAATTTGGTGAAGTTTTTGAGGGAGTCGAATCAAATAAATTCGATTACGGCATTATACCGATTGAAAATACGTTGGGTGGAATCATTGGTCAGGTAAATGATCTACTCATTAAAACACCTCTTTTTATTGCGGGGGCTCTTGATTTGCCGATTCATCACTGTCTCTTAGCTTTACCGGGTACTGATCATCGAGAAATTCGCTATGTGTACTCTCATTATCAAGCGCTTGCACAATGTCGGAATTTTATAGGACGAAATAAACTCGAGCCCACTTCCTATTATGATACCGCTGGTGCCGCACGATGGCTTTTTGAAGAAATGCCAAAGTCTACTGCGGTGATTGCAAGTAGTTTAGCAGCAGAACTTTATAATTTGGAGATTTTGAAAGAAAATATCGAAGATAGTACAACGAATAAAACGAGATTTTTAATTCTTTCAAAAGAAGAAAATAAAGAAGTTGGAAACAAATGTTCAATACTCTTCAGAACCGAGCATAAATCAGGTACACTTTTTTCTGTGATCAAGTGTTTCGCAGAAGTAAATATCAATCTTACTCGTATTGAATCAGTTCCAGCTCGACCTGGCTCATATGCATTTTTCTTAGATTTTTTAGGATCAAAAAATGATACAAAAGTTTCTGAGTCACTTGCGAAGGTTAAAGAACTTACATCAGATTTTAGACTCATGGGTTGTTATAATGAAAAGGAGATCTCATGAGAATTTTTATTTTAGGCGTTGGCCGAATGGGTTCTTGGCTTGCCAGAGCATTATCTCCTGATAACGATGTTGTAGTATATGATAATGATGTGCATACACTACAAAATTGTACCGCAGGAAAAAAGATTAATGAATTACAGGAGCTCAAAAAAATTAATCCAGATTTGGTTATTAACGCAGTGACATTACATAAAACCGCTGATGCTTTTGAAGATATTCTACCATTTATTTCAAATGAATGTATTCTATCGGATATAACATCGGTAAAAACAGGTGTGTGTGACTATTATAAAAAATCGAAAAGAAAATTTGTGTCAACACATCCTATGTTTGGCCCAACATTTGCAAATACCCATGATCTCAAAAATGAGAATGCAATTTTAATTCACGAATCAGATGAGCTCGGGAAAAAATTCTTCTTAAACTTTTTTAGAAAATTACAACTCAATATTTATGAATATAGTTTTTTAGAGCATGATGAAGTTATAGCATATTCATTATCAACACCGTTTACTTCAAGTATGGTATTTGCGGCATGTATGAAAAAAGAAGTCGCGCCAGGAACGACGTTTAAAAAACATCATGAAATTGCCGAAGGGTTATTAGGAGAGGATGACTATCTTTTATCAGAAATTATGTTTAGCCCACATGCCCTTAAACAAATTGAAAAGATTAATTCCAAACTCTCCTACCTCACACACATTATACGAGAGCGAGACTTTGATGAAATGAAAAAATTTTTGGATAGCTTACGAGAGAATATTAAATAAAAAAAGTGGGTTATGATACACGTTATTTACGGAACGAAAGATAGAATTGTCTTCAATAACATCTTACTTACCATTGGTAATTTTGATGGAGTACATAGAGGGCATAGAAAAATCTTGGATCGTATGAATGCGGAGAGAGATATTTTTAATGGGTCTCTTACGGTCTATACGTTTCATCCGCATCCCCGCGCATTTTTTACTAAAGAACCTGAACAATTGATTACCCCATGTGATGAAAAAATAGCTCTTTTAGAAAAATTAGGAGTCGATATTATTATTATTGAAAAGTTTACAGAAAACATTGCTGTTATGGATACTGAAACTTTTTTTAATGAGATTATCGTTAAAAAACTCCATCCAAAAAAGATTTATACAGGGGCTAATTTTAGATTTGGTAAAAATAGGAGAGGGGATGTAGAGGCCTTAAAAGGCTTAGCAGATTCAGCGCAGATTGACTATGAAAGAGTAGATTCATTCTATAATTCCGACGGACAAAGAGTGAGTAGCTCTCTTATTCGGTCTTTTATTGAACAAGGCGACATGAAAAAAACTGCCGACTATTTGGGAAGGGCTTATTCTATTACCGGCACAGTCATTGCCGGACTTTCTCAAGGTAGAAAAATTAATGTGAGAACAGCTAACATTGATTTTAATAATTTTATTGCACCAAAAGATGGAGTGTATGCAGTTACAATCGAATATGAAAATAATGAGTATCATGGCGTCGCAAATATAATGATGAGAGATAATAAGCCATTACTCGAAGTTCATTTTTTTGATTTTAATGATACTATTTATGGAAAAAGAATAAAAGTCTCTTTTATTGAACGAATACGAGATGAACTTATTTTTAAGACACCTGAGGATTTAAAAAAACAGATTACCGAAGATATTTTGAAAGCCAAAAAAATATTGAAAATTAGTAATTGACAACAAGAACCTATTTTTGATCAAATTTTTACGTACGTTCATTAACAATTTGTACAGAAAGAAATTGCAGTATGAGCTGCATTAACCATAAAAAAAATGCTTTTACCCTTGTTGAATTAACTATTTTTTTAGCACTTATTGGAATCTTAGCCGCGCTTTTTATCCCGCCATTTCTCAATTATATCAAAAAAGTGCGGTCAGCAGAAGCTGTGCTCAATATTAAAAAAATTGTAGACCTTGAGAACACCTATTTTAATAAACCAAATTTTGATGAATCGGGAAATGAGCTACCTAAAAAATTTAGATCATGCCATCCAACTCCCTCATCTCCTTCATCAGAAAAAAAGAAATTTGTTGCGGATGTTAATTGGAATGAACTTGGTTTTAGCCCCAATGGACCAGTTTATTTTTCGTATGAAGTTAAAACTCGTGGAGAAGGCACAAATAGTGAAGCAACAATAAATGCACGTGGCGATTTAGATGATGACGGAATTTATTCTACGTATTCAATTAATCTCTTTATTGATCAAGAAACACAAGAAGTTAAACAATCCGATCTCATCAAAATTAATGAGTTGGAGTAGAAACAGAATCGGTTTTCGTGGGAGTTGTTGTTTCCGGTGATGTTGTTTCAACTTTGGGAATTTCTTCTTTAATTGGTAATGGGTAAAGAGAAAGCATGTGGGTTTTGATGTGTTCATTGGGAGTATTCAGATCAATGCCAATTTCTGAGATTTTAGTATCAAGAATTTTTGATTCATCTAACTTAATAATTTTTGTTACTAATTGATATCGTTTATTGGTGTATTCGACGTTTAGTAAAAGCACTTCATGGATAATCGTTTTATTTTCTTTTTCGAGTGCCTTAAAATAATCGATACAATCATTTTTTGGGAAATTTTGAGGATATGCTATAAAATTCTTATTATTGATTTTGGGTAAAGTAACTTCTACAGTTTTATCTTGGTTCAGTGTTAAATTTTCCTCATATCCAATATAGCCTTCTTTCTTAATTCTGATATAATGATCTCCCGGAAGAAGTGCAACTTTCCCATCATCCTTGAGCTTTACAGGTGCTGTATTAATAGAGATAGCAGCACCTTTAGGAGGCATAATCTTGAAATGAACCTTAAGCAATGAATCAATCGATAAAATTTTACGTTTATATGTTTCAAATTCTTCGATCACTTTAGGTGAAACCATGTCCATTGTTAGAGTAAGATCTTTATTGAGTTTTAACAGATCTTTAAAATAAATTTGAATGCCTTGTGAATTTAAAGCAATTTGATTGAGTGTTTCATAGAGATAGACATCGAGTAAAAGTTTATTATCCGTTACATAATACATTCCTTCTTCAAGTATTTTTTTTGCTTTTGTAAGTTCTTCCATTGAAGCATCAAAAAAAATGTTGTGATAATTTTCTTTTGCCTTATCGACAACGGCCTGTATTTTTTTGGTGAGTGCCTTCTCGATCTCTTTTTGATAATTGGCGAGAGAAGCAATTTTCAGCCTTTCTTCAAAAACAGGAATAAATGCTCCATTTTCTTCAATAGTAGAACTAATCATGGTGCGAATTCGTTGTTTATTTTTATTCGAGAGAGCTATGTTTGGAATAGTCGTTATGAGAATAGATTTTTTCACTTCTGCTTGCGCCGTAAAAATAAGAGTTAAAGAGATAGAAAGAATAATAAATAATTTCATTTTCGTACCCCACTTTTTATTCCTAAAAATTCTTTATATGTATTGAGGAGAGGCAGAACTTCTTCTTTAATATATTTTGTCGTTACTTCTTCGGCAAGCCCTATGCACTCAGATGGATGAATAAGCGAATCAATTTGTTCGGCAATACTTTTAAAAAGTGATTCTTCTTTCAAGCCTTTCGTTAGGTTAAAATTAGGATTTGTTTTTGCCAGTAATGTGAGCTCACGAAGCTTGTTATGGAGCTCTTGGCGATTACCGCCTTTTTTTACCGCTTCCATGAGAATATTTTCAGAGGCAAAAATCGGTAAATAGTTAAGAAGCCGCTCTTCGATAATTTCTTTATGAACAACAAGATTACTTGAAACAGCTAAATACAATTCAAGTATTGCATCAGTAAGTAAAAATCCTTCAGATAATACAATACGGCGATTGGCTGAATCATCGAGGGTTCGTTCTAAAAATTGTGTTTGAGCAGTCATAATAGGATTTGTAATCATTGTTCCAATATATCGTGCAAGTGAATTAATACGTTCGCATTTCATGGGATTTTGCTTATACGGCATCGCACTCGAACCAACTTGATCTTTTGAAAAATATTCCTGTAATTCATTGTGCGATTGAAGAAAACGAATATCTTGAGCAAATTTTGCAGCAGATGTTGCAATCTGAGTTAATACTACAAATTGAGTTATATCAATTTTTCGTGAATAGGTTTGGCCAGCAATTGGCACCGTATTTTTAAAACCCATTCGCTCGGAAATTTTCGACTCTAATTTAAATACTTTTTGTGCATCATTATTAAAGAGTTTTATAAAACTTGCGTAGGTACCTGTAGTGCCTTTAATACTTCGAAAGGGCAATTTTTCTATGCAATTTTCAAGTTCATTAAAATCCATCATGAGGTCATAGATCCATCCGCAGGCACGTTTCCCAACCGTTGTTGGTTGTGCTGGTTGCATATGTGTATATGAAAGACAGGGAAGATCTTTATAGTGAAGAGCAAAGCTTGCAAGATTATTAATTATATTAATGAGTTTTTTTCGTATGACTAAAAATGCCTCTTTTGCAATCACAAGATCCGCATTGTCAGTGACATAACATGAAGTAGCTCCAAGATGAATAATCTTTGCGGCGTTTTTACATTGTGCTCCATATGCATGAATATGGGCCATTACATCGTGCTTAAATTTCTTTTCATACTCTTCTGCTACATCTAAATTTAACGTATTTTCATATTCTTTTAGTTCTTTGATTTGTTCATTAGTGATAGGTAAACCAAGCTCTTTCTGAGCTTCGGCAAGGGTAATCCAGAGTTTTCGCCATAATTTATAGCGATGTTCACTCGAGAAAATCTCGACCATTTCTTTTGAGGCATACCGCTCTCGTATAGGATCGTCGATGTGCATAGAAGGCTATATTATACGAAGTCTCCCTAATTCGCAAGCAAATTCTAGACTTCATAGAAAGTATTGATTATGATTTTTTCTATGAATACCGATATTAAAACCAATCAGACACATTTCATCAAAGAAATCATAGAAGAAGATCTTAAAAACAATAAACAAGGAGGCAGAGTTATTACTCGTTTTCCTCCGGAACCAAATGGCTATTTGCATATTGGACATGCCAAATCTATTTGTCTTAATTTTGGTTTGGCTCAAGAATTTAATGGCCATTGCAACTTGCGTTTTGATGATACAAACCCAGAAAAAGAAGATGAAGAATATATTAATGCAATAAAACGAGATGTAGAATGGCTCGGATTTTCATGGGGAAGCCATGAGTACTATGCTTCTGATTATTTTGAAAAAATGTATGAATGGGCATTAGTATTAATTAAAAAAGGTAAAGCATACGTCGATGATCAAAATGCGGAACAAATCCGACAAACACGTGGTACGCTTACAGAACCTGGAAAAAATAGTCCGTATCGAGAAAGAAGTGTCGACGAGAATCTGTCATTATTTATTGCAATGAAAGATGGAAAATGTAATGAGGGCGAAAAAGTTCTTCGAGCAAAAATAGATATGACGTCGCCGAATTTAAATATGCGAGATCCTGTGATGTATCGCATTTTAAAAGCTTCTCATCCTCGGACTAAAAATACATGGTGTATTTATCCCATGTATGATTGGGCGCACGGGCTTGACGATTCAATTGAAGAAGTAACGCATTCAATTTGTACACTTGAATTTGAAGATCATCGACCGCTCTATGATTGGTTTTTAGATGCACTTGATGTCTATCATCCACGTCAATATGAGTTTGCGCGACTCAACTTAACATATACAGTGATGAGTAAACGAAAGCTTTTAAAACTTGTTCAGGAAAAATACGTTCATGGATGGGATGATCCGAGAATGCCTACGATTGCTGGACTTCGTAGACGTGGTTTTACTTCTCTCGCACTACGAAAATTCTGCGATGTTATCGGTGTTTCAAAAAGTAATAGCACTGTTGAATATGCTCTTTTAGAACACTGTCTTCGAGATGATTTAAATACACGAGCACCACGAGTCATGGCAGTTTTAAAACCATTAAAAGTAATTATAACAAATTATCCTGAAAAAAAGATTGAAGAACTTGAAATTGATAATAATCCAGAAGATCCATCAATGGGAAAACGAACCGTACCATTTTCACGCGAGATCTATATTGATCAGGATGATTTTCAAGAAGTGCCTCATAAACAATTTTTTCGACTCACACCAGGACGAGAAGTGAGATTAGTAAACGCATATTACGTCAAATGCGAAAATGTAATTAAAGATGGAGATACAATTTGCGAACTGCATTGCACATACGATCCAAATTCGCGTGGCGGCTGGACGACCGATGGCCGCAAAGTAAAAGGCACGATTCATTGGGTATCTGCTTCGCATGCAATACCAGCCGAAGTGAGACTCTACGAACAACTCTTCACCAAAGAAAATCCAGACACTGTTCCTGAGGGAAACGATTTTACGGAAAATTTAAATCCAAATTCTTTACAAATTCTTTCGTCCTGTCTTGTGGAACCAAATCTAGTCACCGCTGAAGTTGGAAATTTCTATCAATTCATGCGCGTTGGCTATTTTTGCGTCGATAAAGATTCAACGAATGACAAGCTTGTTTTTAATCGCAGTGTTTCACTGAAAGATTCCTGGGCAAAGGTAGTAAAGGCATAGGTTATTTAAGGAGGATATATGAAAAAAATAAGACGAATGACATGGGAAGAAATGAAAAATCAATTTCCTGATGAGTGGCTTTTTATTGTAGATTGTGAGCGTGATCAATGGGGACAACTTATTTCTGGTATCGTTATAAGACATTCAAAGAATGATCAAGAAGTTTTTCAATTACCTGCTCCAAAACAATCAGGAGCATTTAGATATACAGGAGAAAGTAATTTCCCAGGTGGATGGAGAGCACATGCAAAGCATAACTATATTTGATTCAAGTAAGCGATATATTTTCCTACCTATTTTTGTAAAAATAAATAATGAAAAATTTTATGAATTTGAAGCAATCCTCGATACAGGTGCTCCTCTAACTGAATTTTCTGATGAAGCACTTAATTTGATTGGTTTATTACCTGCTAAAAACGAAAATATAAAACTTAAACCTGGCTTTCAAACACAAAAGTACAATAAAGTTGTAATTCCTGAGATCCAAATTTGTTCTCAAACTATTGAAAATTTGCCAGTGTATGTTTCACATTTTGAAAAATCTTGGGGAATCAAAGCTCTCATTGGCCTCGATTTTTTTAGACAATTTGAAGTAGTGATTAATTATAAGTTAAGTCAAATTATTACGAAGCCTTTATGAAAAATTTTTACAAACCATACTTTTCGATTCGGTCATTAAAATAGGTAATCTTACTTCGAACGTTTTTCAGCATATTTAAATCTACTTTACCAATGACAACTTGTTCTTGATTATTCGGCATGCTGCTGGTTTCAATTTCACCAAGAGGATTATAGAGAGCGGTGTTGCCACCAAATTCTACTTTGTCATCGGTTCCTACGCGATTTACTGAGAATACATAACATTGATTTTCAATAGCACGTGCTGAAGAGAGCGTAATAAAATGCTGAATACGTTTTTTAGGCCATGCTGCAATGACAATAATTATTTCAGCGCCCAGAAGGGCAAGTTTACGAGTGTATTCCGGAAAGCGAATATCATAACAAATAATGAGTCCAATCTTGCAAAAACCAAGGTCATAAATCTGTGGGTTATACGTTCCTGCCGTATAATAGCGTTTTTCACTCAGTTCATTATCACTAAAAAGATGAAGCTTGTTATATCTCCCGATAAGTCCACGTTCGGGAGTTATTAAGAGAGAACTATTATAGAGTTTTTCATTGTTCGTATAGGGAACCCCTGCAATAATTATTGTATTCGTTTCGTGAGCTTTATTTTCGAGTATTCGAACAATATCATTTGGTAAAAGTTTTGCTTTTTTGTCTTTGATTTTTGGTGGGTATCCAGTTAAAAAGGCTTCAGGAAGAGCTACGAGTTTTGCCCTTAATCGAGCCGCTTCTTCAATCAATCGTCTTGCTTTTTCTAGATTTGCCTCTTCATTGCCAAGCTCTGAATTCATTTGAATTCCAGCAATGTTAAATACATTTTGCATTGTTGCCTTTCAATTGATTGCAATAATAAATCCTATTATGATAATTGTAATGAATACAGAGGAATTAATCAATGTACATAGACGCACATACACATTGCCGTGATTTTGAAGAGGCATATAAAGAAACAATACAGCATGCGCTTTTGGTTGCTGAGAATTCTAATCTCTCAGGAATTTTTGATATGCCCAATACAAGGCCGCCACTTATTACCCGAACGATTATTGAAAGGCGTTTAGAGCTTGCAAAAAAATGTGCATCATCGGTTTTTTATGGAATCTTTATAGGGTTGACCAACAACAAAGATCAGATTAAAGAAGCAGTAGAAACATATAATGAATTTTTTCCAAAAAAAGGCGATGAACGAGTAGGGGTTATTGGCCTTAAAATGTATGCAGGAAAATCGCGAATAATTTAACTGTCGAAGATACACTGTCTCAGCGATCGGTTTTTGCATTACTTACAAAATTAAATTATAATGGCGTACTATCGCTTCACTGTGAAAAGGAATCTCTTATGAATGAAAAATTATGGGATAGAGAAAATCCGATTTCACACTCAGATGTACGGTCAGAAGAAGCTGAAATTGAATCGGTTAAAGATCAAATTAAATCAGCAGAAGAAACAAATTTTAAAGGCCATTTACATATTACTCATATTTCATCTCCACAATCTGTTGATATTGTTAATCAAGCAAAACGAACACTCCGAATATCTTCGGGAGTTACCTTTCATCATCTCTTATTGGATAAAAATATAATGAAAAGAGAAAATGGAATTTTTTATAAAGTAAATCCGCCTCTTCGAAGTGAAGAGAGTCGAGCAGAGCTTTTTGATAAATTTAAAAATGGCGAGATCGATATTCTTGAAACTGATCATGCGCCTCATAGCTATGAAGATAAAATAGAACGACATGCATCGGGAATTCCCAATCTTGCTTCATGGCCAAGAGTAATTGAGATACTAAAAGCGCGAGGAATTTCCGAAATTTTTTTGCAAAAAGTTGCATTCGATAATGTGAATAAAATATTTGGCACAAAAATTAAAAGACGTGAGAAAAAAAATAATATTATGCCCGTAAAAAATTATCTCTTTGATCCCTATAAAAATATAATATGAATTGTATTCGAAAATGTTTTGACTCACTTTATGATATTTCAAAGCCAATTCTTTTTTTTCTTTCCAAACATGATCCACACCTAGCGCATGAATTATTTGTAGAATTTTCGCGATTAGCTCATCGTTTAAAATTAGAGAGCATTCTCTTAGATAACGATGCAAATTATACAAAAAAAAATGTCATTATCTCTAATGCTGCTGGCTTTAATAAGAATGGATTTATTCCTCCGTTATTTTTACGCTATCTTGGTTTTGATCGTGTTGTAATTGGAACAGTTACTGGAGAACCTTGGAAAGGGAATCCGCGTCCTCATACGTTACGTCTGACTGAATCAGAGTTGCTTATTAATTGGATGGGATTACCTGGAATGGGTGCAGGAAGAGTGCGAAGACGACTCATGAAATTAAAACATAACGATATTCCAATAACAATTAATATTGCTCCAACACCAAATAAACGTGGAGACGATGCACTTCGTGATTTAGAAAAAACAGTTGATGCGCTTAAAACATTTTCATTTGTTGATCGCTTTGAACTGAATATTTCATGTCCCAATACTGAAGTAGATAGAAACAACTACCATAAAGAATTACAGGCTTTCATTACTGCTCTGCAATCAAAAATGAATGATTATCAAAAACTTTATATTAAAATATCCCCTGATCTTTTAGAAAACGAAATCGATGAAACTGTTTCAGTTATTCGATTAATGCATGTTGATGGTATTGTAACAACAAATACTACTACTCAGCATAATTATCAGCAAGGTGGAGCAAGTGGTGATCTTTTGTATGAACGATCATTTGCCACACAGAAACTTTTTTATGAAAAACTTAAAAATACTCATGTCAAAATTATTGCTTGCGGCGGGATTAGTTCGTTGGCTCGCCTTCAAGAACGCATAAATTTTGGCAGTAGAGAAGTTCAGATTTTTACTTCCCTTATTTTTCAAGGCCCACGATTACTTCGAGATCTGCGAAAAATTATCTAAAAAGCTAATAAATATCATAGAGTTATTTTAATTCTATTATTATGTAGATTCCGTAAAAAATAGTTGACAAACAGCATTACCTTTGTATAAAATCCCTAACATCAATGGGAAAATGAAACGAAAGTAATCGTTACAATTTTCCATTGACTTACAAAAGTTTTTTACGATAGAAGCCTAGCACTTCTGTTTTAAAACAGGGGTTAAAAATATATGAAACTACTCTTAATAAAATTATTGATTATGTGTGCTCTCTCGTTTCTTTCGGAGTATGTTTATGCTTTTGATGGAGCAAGTCCCTGTGTGATATTTAATGAAACAGAAAAAAAGACAAAATTATTTGTGGGCCGCTCAATTGAATATGCCCTCGCACATAGTTTGAGCAATGGTACTCAAGCGGTCATAAGCGCATTGGATACTTGGCAGTTTTTTCAAAGAATCAATGCAACTCAGGAAATGATTAATGAATGGAAACAACGTGTAGATTTTCCCAATGGTCTCAAAAAGACTTTGGGTGAATATGAAGTTGAGATCAAAGTACATTTACAAAAGTTACTCGAAGAAAAACATCATAATGGCCATGAAACACAAGAATTACATCATTATTTACTTAAAATATATACCGATGTTATTGACGATTTTAATTATTTAAGAAAACTTCTCAGTACTCCTCTCAAAGAGCTATCAGTTACTGACGAATTAGAAAAAATAAAAGCAATGCAACAAAGACATAAAGAATATAACCAAGAAATAAGAAAGTATTATTTAGGAAAACAAGATTTGCCTCAAGAAGAAAGACCCCCCCAGTTTGTTACGCCAATCATTCGGAACTAAATAATTACTTCGAATTCATATTTCGCAGACAGGCATATAATAGACTTCCTGCAAGTAAGAGGAAAATAACAAGAGATCCCAGATCTCCTAAAGAATAAGGACTCTTAAGCTTCGATAAAAATCCACCTTCTTTTATTTTTTTTCCTGCTGTTATCATTGCTTCTGTTTCAGGTATTAATCGTGCATATTCTTCGTCTTTCAATTGTATCTGGGGATGATTTGCAATTGTTATTTTCGAATTATTTAAAAGCATGATTTTTTTATTCTCTATAATCTGATCGCGAGATATTTTCCCAAATTGGATAATCTCATGATTTGCAGTATCGATGAGCGCATCATTATTGAGAAAAACTTCAGTATTGTAGAGAAGCGTGTACGCTCTATCTTCGTTTGTGGCGATGATTGTACCATCAGAAAGAATACATTTTGTGCCTTTTGCTAATTTAAGCGATGTTCCTGCAGGTATTTGTACCATATACTTCAGAGATTCAGTGAGAGGATTTTGAGCTTTGAGCATTATCTTTAAATTCTTTGCAAGTGTACTATTCTGCCCTGATTCATTAACTGCAGGAATGTCATTGGTTGCTGCAAGAACAGTATTGTCAAGGATGAATACTGCACTATTATGAGGCAAAGTAGTTATAATGTTTTGCTCAAGATCCATAATTTCATAAATTCCCATGTGTAATGTTCTGCCATCGGCAAGCCGGACATTGTTATCCGGTAGTACAAGCGCAGTGTTTTTATTAACGGTTTTTATGGTGGTTTG
>CAZRKD010000023.1:7450-13164 GCA_964600515.1 uncultured bacterium | reverse complement strand
CGAAGATAATACCCAGTCGTTTTTTGTCGGTGGCATACCGAGTGAAATGAAATCTATAGTTATCGATGATACGGAATATCTTTTTATCACAACAACAGAAGACGGGAATTCCTATATAATGGCGGTTAAAGTTATTTCATCTAATCCTCCTCGCTATGAACTCATTGATATTGGAACCGATGACGTTATTATGACAAGTAAACCAGAATTTTTTAATAAAGGAAATTCATCGAATTCTCGTCTCAAAGACATAAGCATTACATCAATGGATTCAAAAAATATACTCTGGAAACTTACCTATAAAAATAAGAATTATACTTTAGAATCATACTCTGACTATAGCGAAACACCGGTTACAATAGCCGAAGAAATTACAGAGAACTCGACGACATCACTGGGTTCACTTTCTTTTTTTGCTGAATCGGGAACAGCGAAGACGACCAAAAACGATTACTTTTTATTTCATTCATCTCGATCAAAGCCATTAAAACTTAATCTTTCACCTCGAAGTATGGTAAACGTTGGATCTTTTATTTATATTCTTTCAGTTGATTCTGCGCTCACATCAACAGTCAGTGTTTATGAATTTAATGGATCAGCATTATCGCTCTTAGGCGATGTTGCATTTGCCGAAGAACTTGAACGCATCAATGTCATTACCCGAAATAATCGTACACTTCTCGTTGTTCCAGAAAATACTGGAACTGATTCCAATTCAGATGGAACAGTTGATCTTTTTAAAGTTTATACGATTGATGTTACTGACACGAAATTATTTACGACAAGTGAGATCAGTTCTTTTACGGTTACAAGCCCGGTGAGCCTTGCATATTTTGATTCATCAACCGATCTTTTGTATCTGACGAATCAAAAAGATGGAAAAATTTTTATTATTAATTTCGAGACAAAAGAAGTTCAAAAAACAATCGATGTGTATGAGCCTGTAGGAGCAGTGAGTGCTACTTCAGATACGCTCGCACTCGCTCATTCGTCACTTCAAGAGCGAAGCACGAATTCTCGTGGGCTCATTTTTGCAGGGCTTCTTTCAAATGGAGTTCGCATTATTGATAGCTTTGATATTCTTAACCAAAGCTCTGTCTTTATCGATGCATCGCCGTCGAAGCAAAAAGTAAAAAGTAGAGTGAGTTCATTACTCTTTGTTAATTCAGGTAAAGAAAGTTCACCAACATTAAAAAATATTACACCCAATGATAGTGCCACAAAATCTGAAAAATGGACGATTACCTATGAAGGTATTATTCCAAATTCAAAAAGTACAACGGGAGTTCGAGTAGGTGATGTGTTTACAGATACAACAAAGAATTTTTCTTCACTCAATTTAAAGATAAAAGATGCTACAAGTACCTCGTATGACCAGGTTGTGATTGGCGAAACTTATTTGCCAATTCTTGAAGTCACCAATGAAACAACCCTAAAATTAGAAATTCCTGCTGACACCTCGATTAAAGAAAACGAAAATCTTACCTATTCATTACGTGCAAAAAAAGCCTATGTTGCCTTTGGATCAAAATCAGGTTATCAAAAAAATAGAGTTGTAGAAGATCAAAATTATTCGTCTGATGCGAGTGAGATTTCTTTTAAAATCTTTTCGTCTATGCTTAATCCTACAACAGAAGATGACTTCTTTTCTTTTACGACATCTGAAGCAGCCGATGAAATTCTCGCCGGAAATAATCCAACAAAAATTCTTTTTAAAACATATGAAGATAAACTCTTTGCCTACATATTAAATACAGCATCGAGCTCTATTACAGTCTATAACGTAACTGAACTCAAACGAACAAGAACGATATTTTAATAATATCAATATATTACAATAAATATTTCCCTTCTCTATTATTTTATGATAGAATAACAGTAAGGCTCATTTTTCCTCCTAAAAAATGGGTTAATGTGCGTTTGAGCGTTTAGGTCGGTGCAAACTTTATTATTGAATAAAGAGCTTCTCCCAAGCTTTTGGCCACTGAACGCTCAAACGCGTCTCAATTGTTCTTAGTTACGTGATTTTCAATAGCTTCATTTTTTATCATCCCCATTTGTTCTAAATTGCTGTCTTGTCTAATTCCCTTATGTAAATCAGTCAATGCCCTCAGTACAGCCTTTTCAATGGCCATTCCATTAACAAACCCCTCAGGTAGAGGAATAAATCCATATTTATATTTCTTATGTAAATCTATGCGAGTAAAATGAAATATAAGTGTTTCATTTTCCGCCAGCTTTATAAAATACCATATTCCAGAATGAATATCAAAGCCTTTTTTATAATCTTTTTTTGATAAATTCCATTGAATACACACTACTCTATCCGAAAGCTTTTTTCTTTCAAAAAGTAACTGAGAATCAAGGAATTCATGCTCGCCGCTTTTTCTGACGAAATCGTAATAAAGTTTTACTTCTGCACTCTTCTCATCTTTATTAAGTATATCAACCCTTTTAATAATCTGATTTTCCCATTGCGAATAATTTTTAAAATCCCATACGAAATCTGAGAGAGTTGCAATAGGAATTGATTCTCTGAGGCACGCACCTTCAAATTCTCTATAATCTTTACCAATTAATTCTTGAGCTTTATATGTTTTAATTAATTTTTCAACGTCGAGCGATTCTAATTTTTCGATCTGACTAACGCAATTTTTGTCGATAAAATATACAATATCTGGTGATGCAAATAAGATCATTAATAATCCATATAATCCGTCCATAGATTCTCCTTGATTTATATTATTTCGATTCGTGAAATGGCTTCTTCTTCGAGAGCTTGTAGGCCTAAATTTTCTTCGATGGCAAGAACACGTTCGGGATTGCTCTTGGTTAATGGCCCCGAAGGCGTAAAAACGGTACAGCAATCTTCATAGGGAAGTATTGAGAGTGCAAATGTATCAATCTTTTTTGCAACTGAAATAATTTCATGCTTATCAAAAGAAATGAGCGGACGCATAATAAAAAGAGATGTTGCTCCTTCAATCGTATTAATATTTTTAAGCGTTTGACTCGCAACCTGCGCGAGATTATCGCCGGTGATAAGCGTATCATACGAATCTCGAAGAGCAATCATTTCAGCAATGCGATGCATAGAACGTCGAAAAAGAATTGTCCAATAGCCTTCTTGAGCTTTACTGACTATATATTTTTGAAGCGCA
Organism: uncultured bacterium; assembly: GCA_964600515.1. GTDB lineage: Bacteria > Bdellovibrionota_F > JAHFAK01 > JAHFAK01 > JAHFAK01 > JAHFAK01. The sequence goes on along the minus strand of CAZRKD010000023.1, from coordinate 10,003 downwards.
GTAAATGGGACGATCATAACACGAAGTGGATTAAGATTCCAAAGCGAAAGTCTTTTTGCAATATCAATTACTTTCTCTTTTGCCTTTTCGCCTGTAAATGGAAAACTATAGAAATGAATTGCATCAATTGAAATACCTCGCTTCATTGCCATCCATCCAGCAACAGGGCTATCAATACCGCCGGATAAAAGTAACAGTCCCCTGCCCCCTGTTCCAACAGGAAATCCTCCGTGCCCTTCTACTCCATCTTCATTTGAGTAGAGAAATGCATCATCGTTTCGAATTTCTAGAAAGAGTGTGCATTCTGGATGGGTAAGATCAACTTTTAAATCGGGAAATCGTTCAATAAGCGATGCTCCCAAAAGAGCATTCATTTTATCAGAGGTATATTCAAATTTTTTATCTGATCGTCGCGTCTCAACTTTAAATGTTTTTTTTTGCTTAACACGTTCTATAACAATCCGTGCGCCATCAAAAATTTCTTCTTGATTCTTTGATACTCGAAGAGCTCGCACACATTCATGTACTCCAAAGACATTAGAAGCCTTATGAAGTATATCATTTAATTTATCTTCTTGTGGGAGTAAAAAGATTCTTCCCCGTTCTCGTTCGAGATATTCATTGCCCAATGAAGTTCTACATAAGAGATTTTTTTCGAGCGACTGTTCAAAATAACGCCGATTATTGCCTTTAAGAGCAATCTCTCCATATTTAATCAGAATAACTTCTTTCATGTACGTGAGTCTCGTGGGATAATCGCTCGTAACTCAGGTACAATTCGTTGTAAAACTGCGATTGTTTTTTCCATTTCTTCTTCTGTAGTAAGATGTGAAAGACCAAAACGAATGCTTGATTTTTTAATTGCATCAGAGACTGGCAGTGCTTCGAAAACATGGCTTATATTCTTTTTATGTGATTTGCAAGATGCACCTGTTGAAACAAAAATATTTTTCTCTTCAAGCTGATGCAAAAGTACTTCGGCAGGAATTGCTAAAAATGCAGCACTTATGGTTGTCTCAATTCCATCTAACGGAGAATTTATATGAGTGTCAGCTATTGTTTCAATTCCTCTACGCAATCTTTGCGAGAGTTTCTTGAGGTGTTCTTTTTTTTCTTGCAAATTTTTATATGCAAGCTCCGCAGCTTTACCAAAACCAACAATTGCAGGAACATTTTCAGTTCCAGAACGAAGCTTATTTTCTTGTCCTCCTCCAGAAATGAGTGGCTGCATATGAATTCCGGATTTAATATACAGTGCCCCTGCTCCTTTTGGTCCATGAATTTTTTGTCCACTCATTGCATATAAATCAATGAATTGTAAATCAATCGTTACTTTTCCAAAGCCTTGCGCTCCATCAACAAAAAATAATAGAGACGAATCTTTTTCTTTTATTTTTTTACTGAGCTCTTCAATGGGATAGATCGTCCCAAGTTCATTATGCACCTGCATGATGGCAACGAGAATCGTATCACTTCGAAGTGCTTCTAAAACCTGCTCTACCAAAATATTCCCCTGATTGTCAGGTTTAAGATATGTTATTTCATAGCCTTCTTCTTTAAGAACATTACACGTCACAAGAACAGCTGCGTGTTCGATTGCAGTTGTAATAATATGCTTTCCCTTTCGCCTATTGATTCGAGCTCCCGCTCGTAATGCCCAATTAATGCTTTCCGTAGCTCCACTTGTAAATACTATTTCATTTGGTTTTACGTTAAGCTTGTCGGCAATTCGCTCACGAGACTGTTTAATTGCTCGATCTGCTTCCAGGCCTAATCGATGAAGACTCGATGGATTACCGAAATGTTTCGTAAAATACGGCATCATTTCTTCTAATACTAAAGGATCAATTGGCGTAGTTGCATTGTTATCTAGGTAAATCATAGGCGCCTGAATCTATATGAAATGTCGAATTTGTCAATCTTGACAGAAAGCTTATTTCCATCTTAAACACATTAGTGGAGAGATGGCTGAGTGGTCGAAAGCGGTAGACTCGAAATCTATTGTTCCACATTGTGGGACCCGGGGTTCGAATCCCCGTCTCTCCGAAAAAATTTTGGATACAATGTTTCGAGTATAGAAAACTGAAAATAGAAATGAGAGGAAGAATATGGAAAGTACAAAAATTGCATTATTCAAAGGCAAAAAAATCAGAAAAATACTTTACAAAAACGAGTGGTGGTTTTCTGTGATTGATGTAATTGAGGCTTTGACAGATAGTACTCAACCCAGTAAATACTGGACAGCAATGAAGGCTCGAGTGGATAGCGAAGATGGATTTCAGTTATCTACAATTTGTAGACAACTGAAATTAGAGTCATCCGATAGTAAAAGATATGAAACTGATTGTGCTGACACCGAAGGCATTTTTCGCATCATTCAGTCAATTCCTTCACCCAAAGCTGAACCTTTCAAACGCTGGTTGGCCAAAGTTGGCTACGAACACGTGCAGGAAATCGAAAATCCGGAGCTCGCCACCAAACGCACAAGAATACTTTACAAACTTAAAAGATATTCTGATGATTGGATTGAAAAAAGGATGCGTGGAATTGCAA
>CAZRKD010000023.1:0-7440 GCA_964600515.1 uncultured bacterium | reverse complement strand
TGACGCAGGCCTTGCCGAACCCTCTAGGTCCCATGCAATTCGCGAAGAACTGACTGACGAATGGCACAAACGAGGAGCTCAAGAAGAAAAAGATTATGAAATTCTAACTGCCGAAATATCTAAAGCAACTTTTGGTATAACTCCACGTGAATATAAAAACGTAAAAGGATTGAAGCGGGAGAACCTGCGTGACCATATGGATGATTTTGAATTGATCTTTACTATGCTTGGTGAACGTTCAACGACTGAAATTCACAGAACAGAAGACACGAAAGGTGTTCCTAAACTAAGAGATGATGCCAAAAGAGGTGGTAAAATTGCCGGTATTGCCAAAGAACAACTAGAAAAAGAAATTGGCAGGCCTATCGTCTCAAAAGAAAACTATTTGCCGAAGAAAGAACAAAAGAAATTATTAAACAAATAAATTCTGCATAGATGGAGATGATCAGTGAATATAGATATTATTTTGAGTATTCTACTTCTAGTTTGTATTTTAATACTACTATTTAATTATTATTGTCATTTTCGAGGAAAAAAAGAATTCCTAAAACCACAAAAAATTTCAAAAACTTCACTGGAAGCAGGTCTTAAAAAAACTCGCGAAGGATTTATCGATAAACTCCGCATGCTTTTTACGGGAACGACTATCGATACTGCTCTCTTTGAAAAACTTGAGGAAATTCTTATTACTTCAGATGTTGGTGTGAAAACCACCATGACACTTCTCAACGAACTTAAAACAAAGGTTGATGAAGAAAAAAATAGAGATCTAAAAATATATCAAGAATTCTTACAAAAAAAAATTGAAGAGTTTTTAAGTATTAACCCTAAAGAAACAAATTTTAGTAATCAAAAACCAGAAGTAATTATGGTTGTTGGGGTTAATGGATCAGGGAAAACGACTTCAATCGGAAAACTTGCACACACATATCGGGCACAAGGCAAAAAAGTTCTTTTAGCTGCTGGGGATACCTATCGTGCTGCAGCAATTGAACAACTTGAAATCTGGGCACAAAAAACCGGAGTCGATATTGTAAAGAAAGAACCGGGCACTGATCCATCATCGGTCCTTTTCGATGCCATGAGGCAAGCTGAAGACAAGGCTTACGATGTTCTTATTGCAGATACAGCTGGACGACTTCATACAAATATCAATCTCATGGAGCAATTAAAAAAAGGAAAGCGAGTGATTCAGAAGTTTGCTCAAGAAGCTCCCCATCAGATACTTCTCGTAATTGATGCAACGATGGGACAAAATACAATTAATCAAGCTCGAGAATTCCATAATGCTTTGGATCTCACGGGAATTATTCTCACAAAGCTTGATGGAACCGCTAAAGGCGGTGTTATTATTGGAATTGCCAATGAATTAAAAATTCCCATTTCTCATATTGGCATAGGTGAAAAAATAGATGACCTACGGCTTTTTAATCCTCAAGAATTTAGTCGAGCTTTATTTTCATAATGAAGAAAGAAGATCAACAAATCGTAACAACAAAAGGCAGACGTCTAATTCAACCGAAGGAAAAAACAGAGCACACTCTTTTTTAAAAAGCTGCGTTTTAATAGTAAGGCATTTGTTCTTATATATACAATGCTCTCGAGTATATAATATCATTTGAGTGTTCTCAATAGCTTCTCTACTAAAACTTCCAAAAAGAATTTCTAATCTTCCATAATCATGAGTAATTATTGTAACGGACTTTATCGATAACCGGTCAATTATTTCTTCTCCAATAAGAGTAAAGAGAACATTATTTTCACTTGTATTTTTTATACACTCAATAAAAAGAGATGAATACATTAACGAATATGCGCGATCAAAAATACTCTTTTGTGTTTCAACTATATTTCCCACTCTTATTAATTTGTTTTTGATGGTGAGAAGATTAATAATTCTTTTATCGAGTATTTTTTTATATTGTTCTTGTAATGATAATTTTTTTAATCGACCCTCTTCCTTTTCAAGTAATGCAATAATAGCTTCATATGCTTCGATATTTTTTTTTGAATCATAGTATTGAAGTATGGTTTTATAGTCTCCACTAAATGAGGTGTCATGAACGAGATCGAATTGCGTTTTTCGCAGTTTCATGAGTACCTGTAAATCTTTGGCTATTTCTTTTGCTTTTTCAGTATCGCTCAAACCAAATGCACCATCTCCGGCTTTTTCAAGATATAATGCCGCTTGTTCCATATCTCCGCCCAGTCTATATATTCTACTCATCATAATAAAAATATCGATGTGATCTTTTTCTTCTTTCTTACGTTCCAGAAGTACATGACATATATGAATTGCCTTTTCATACAACCCCTGACAGGTGTAACAATATATTTTTATTTCATCAAATAATGCTCGATCATCTTTGGAACTGGCCAAATTTTTAAGGAATTCAATATATGTTATTATATAATCGGTTAAACCAACCATTTTTAGATAGGGGATTATTTCCTTAAAATATTCAAATGCGGTTCTTTTACGATGTGCATGTATTGTATGAAATAAAATTTTTAGTTTATGATTTGCAATCGTTTCATTTTTTATTATCTGAAGAATGGATGCATGCATCTTTCGCACTATATTTTTTTCCATTCCTTGAAGTGAGTTAAAACACTGCATATCATGAATTGCTATGCACATCTGATTATTTTCTTCTTTAAAAAAAAGAACTCCTTCATGTACATAGAAAAATATTCTATCGATTACACGACCCCCTCCAAAGATCTTCAATACAACAAATACCGGACATGGTCGCCGATAGCACCATAAAAGGTTAAAGAGCTCCGAATCCTTTTTTTCAAATGCTTTTGTATTTTTATGAATATTTTTTATTGATCCCAAGAAAAAAGCATTATTTTTTGTTAAAAAATGAATAGTTTCCTCTGAACTCGTAACCCAAATAATAAATAACTCTTTATTCATTATGGATCTCATTACAAAGAAAAATTCGTTAAAAAAACGCTGATCATCGAGAGAAAGTTGAGACGACTGAATAACAAGAATAGAGCTTTTTATTTTTTCAATTAAATCTCTAGAAAAGGCTCTGAAACGCTCCTTAAGTGCATCGGGAGAAGCGTGCATGTCATTACTCAATTCATTTTCACTTGGTAGAGAAAACTTTTTTAGTAACTCGATATACAGAGGAAATTCAAGTGTATCGCCCACGCATGTTTGAATTCTGATTGGTGGAGTACCGGTCAAATGATTCAAAAGTTGATTAATCTCATCTCTATAGTCGCCCTCTATAATGCCAATTTCAGAAACGTAGCCCTCCCCTTCTCTTCTATTACAAAGTATTTCATAGGCGTTTCGTATTTCTTTCGTCGGTAAGACTATATCTTGTTTATCCTTCGTTGGTATATACCATGCTTTATTGATAAGTTTCTCATTTGGCCTAGAAAAAAGGGAATTGATAAATTCATCGAGAATTCGAATCGATGACGAGCTTTTGATATCATAGACACAATACGCACTGGATAGATCCAAAAAATGTATCCTTGTTGGAAAAAGAACTTTTTTGTTTTGAACTAATGTTTTTTGGGCATCTAAGCTTTCGATTAATTCACGCGTAATGCCTCGAATTTTATCTAAATGATATTTTTTAATGACAACGTTTTTTTTGTCGACAAGATCATATGCTTGATATGTTTCACCAAATAAATCGGTATTTTTTTGTTTTTTAATCTTAAAACGATTATCTAGAATTTCGCCATGGTATTCTTTATGTACTCGGGCTTTTTTATCATTGTTTTTGAATACATTATATGATGAAAAACGAAGGTCTCTACTATGTATATCAGGAGAATGAGCATACGTTTTCATTTTATTAAATATTTTATTAAAATAAAAGCGATGAATTCTTGTATTATTTTCTGTAATAAAAAGCGCCGCTGTCGCTCCTTTGATACCAAGTCTAATCTTTAAATAATGATGAACAATAGTAAACAGATCTCTTGTTGCCCATGTTTGATTTAATTCGAGTGATATCTTTTCTTTCTCCTCTATTCCAAAAAATGTAAATTTTAATTTTTTTTTCTCGACGATAATATCGTCAATACAACTACTTAAAATTTCAGTTGTTGAAAGATTTAAATACGCCATACACATAACAATGGCTTTATCACGAATTGGAATGCTCTTACTCTTTTTAATAAGATCAAGAAACCGATCGATTTGTTTCGTTATTTCAGCTATACTTATGGTGCGAGGCGGAAGGGCTAATGATTTCAGTGAATCGGTTGGGTCAACGACAACACCTTGGGTCTTGCAGTATTCATAGTAAGATCGAAGCGAGGTAATAATTAAATTATAGGTTTTACTTTTGATTCCTTCTTTCTTTCTTTTTTCTAAATACATACACAGATCGTCGTGTGTAATTGATTTAATCGGTTTTTCTTGAACAAATTCTAAAAAGTTTCTGATATTCTGAAGATAGACTGCTTGAGTGTGCGTACTCTTTTTTGATTTTTTTAAAAAATTTTCAAATTCTGTGATGTCCGAGTTCATTTCTGTTTTTCCATGAGAGTAATGAAAAATCCTTCCATGGCTTCATTGGGGAAAATCAAAAGCTTGCCTTCACTATAGTTTGAGTTATTTGGAATAAACTTATGAGAAATATGAGTTACATGAAAATCTTTATGAGTAGATAAAAATCTATCGATAACACCTTTTGTTTCTTCATGGGTTAAAGTACAAACACTATAGATAAGCTTTCCATTTTTTTTTACTACTGAAGCAGCTCGTGTGAGAAGCTTACATTGTAATTCGGCAAGTTTATCGATATCTTCTTTTGTTTTGCGAAATCGAACTTCAGGATTTCTACTTATTGTGCCGAGTCCTGAACAAGGAGCATCAACAAGAACCCGATCATAGGGTATATGAGATTCAAAATTCAAAAAATCACCGTGAATCACCTTAATATTCGTAACTCCTAAACGAGCCTCGTTTTTGTGTAAACGCTCGAGTGAATATTTATTTTTATCAAGTGCGGTAATTTCTCCGGTATTCTTCATTAAGGCACTCATATGAAATGTTTTGCCTCCACTGCCTGCACATGCATCAAGAATTCGTTCATGCTCTTCGGGATTAACAATGAGGCTTACAAGCTGCGATGATTCCTTTTGAATATCACAACCACCGCCGGTATAAATATCGAGTTTATTAAGGAGTACGGATTTGCGATGAATAATGAGTCCATCGGGTGAATAAAGTGTTTTTGTAACTTCAATATCTTTTGCTCGTAACTTTTCTTGTAACTGATTTCTGCCAATTTTGAGTTTATTTACACGAATAGAGGCTTGAGGCTCTTTATTATTGGCCTTTAAAATATCGATTGTTTTTTCTTTAGAAAATTCCGAAAGAAATACATCGACGAGCCATACGGGATGAGAATACTTAATAGCTAAATATTCATTCAAATTCTTAAAATCAGAAATTTTCGGTTGAAGAATATTTCCGACACTTATTTTTCGTAAAAGCGCATTGAGAAATCCACGATCTTTCTTGGAACCAAGAGCGCCAACAACTTCATTAAGTACAGCATACACGGGAACTTTATCTAAGAATTTAAGTTGATACGTACCCACTCGCAAATAATACATCAGATCTTTTCGTATTTGATCAACGGGGATTATTGTATCAATCATAGAGTCGAGGAGAAGCTGATTTCTTAAAACCCCATAGACTGTTTCTGTAACAAGTGCTCGATCATTTGCTTTTAGTCGATGTTCATAAAAAGATTGATCTAAAATTGTTTGAGAAGGAATATCTCCCGTATGAATTTTTATGAGGACGTCGACTGCAATTTTTCGTGTGTTTACATACATACCTCATAAGGCCTATAGCTCAAGCATCTTAATAAAGCAATTTTTTATTGCATTTTGACGCGTTTAGCAGTATAGAGAGTTGTATGAAATATTATTATAGCTTCATTTTGATTTTTACTCTCTTAATTGCCTGTTCAAAACAGCTTGATTCTGAAGTAGTTGTTACTGATACATCAAAGCTCGACGAAGTAAAAAAGAAGCTTGAAGAAGAAGGCTTTACCGTAACAAGTGTAGACAAAGATACAGCTACTATTCATTTTAAGATGAAATATTCGGAAGAACGTATTAGTAAGGTAAAAACTCTCTGTAGTATGAATACCAATATTAAAAAAGTTAATGTTAAAGGTCTTTTCTCTAAACCATGCCCACAAAAAAAAGATGAAAAGCCTGAAGAAACGCAAGAATCAGAAAACACTAAAGCTCCTTGACTTTTTTGCCCTCCATTACTACGAATACAACGAAAGTAACCATGAATATAGATATTAAAAACCTGAATAAAAATGATGAATATCGCCTCGAAGAGAGCCTCGCGCCTGAAATTTTCGCGAATTCTTTTGAAGAACACGATGAATTAAAGCGCTCAATTCGTGAACCAATTACGGTGCAAATTCGTGTTTATTTTGTTGAGCAAAATCTTTACGTTGATTGTTCAATGAAGACTCATTTATCTCCTCAATGTACCAATTGTTTAGACGAATTTTTGTATTCAATTGATGAAACATTCGAACGTATATTTTTTAAAGATGAAACAAATAATCCTCAAAGCTATGTTTATAATGATGAAGAAGAAGTTCAAAAGTTTAATCTGAATAAAAATAAACTTGAGATTATTCCACTATTAGCTGAACATCTCTGTCTTATTGTACCTATGACCTATCGTTGTAGTGAAACCTGTAAAGGACTTTGTCAATATTGTGGGATTAATAAAAATCGTGAAACATGCGGTTGTGAGAATATACACAACGAGAATATCGTCAATCACATACATATTAAAGAATTAAGCAACACATTCATGAGGAAAGGATTTAGATATGCCAGTACCAAAGAGAAGAAAAAGTAAATCACGAGGCGGAATGCATCTTGCCCATTATCACCTCACTGAGCCAAACACTATATATTGTCCCAATAAAGCCTGCGGACAACCGATGTTACCACATCGAGCATGTCCAGCTTGTGGTCAATATAAAGGAAAACAAGTTATTAATGTAGAATAATGGTGATGCTAGAAACAATTCTGATAGCCTCTGATCACGGTGGATATCCACTTAAAGAAGAAGTAAAAAAATATCTTCAGGAAAATGGATATACCATTATTGATCTAGGAACTCATTCGCTTGATTCAGTTGATTATCCTGATTTTGCAGAATCTTTAGCGAAAAAAATATCTCATAGCGAATATCCTCGTGGCATATTAATGTGTGGCACAGGAATTGGTGTTTCTATTGCTGCAAATAAATTTCCAAATGTCAGAGCAGCGCTCGTGTATGATGAATTCACCGCACAAATGGCAAAAAAACACAACAACGCAAATATCTTGGTTCTTGGTGGTCGAACAACGACGCCAGAGATAGCAAAAAAGCTTGTTATGATTTGGCTTAATGAATCGTTTGAAGG
>CAZRKD010000022.1:0-13287 GCA_964600515.1 uncultured bacterium | reverse complement strand
CCGCTCATATTAATAAAATAATAGCATTTATTAAAAATGCTACAAAAAGCATCTTTATTTATAGCCCCTATATTACAAAACCATTTATGCTTTCATTAATCGAAGCAAAAAAAAGAGGTGTTTCGGTTACTCTTATTACACCGGATAAAAATAATAGCACGACTATTAAGGACTATCTTCAATGGGAATGTGAGCGTCATGGAATAACTATTCTTTTTTATCCAGAGCGCATGCTTCATTTAAAGGCGATATTAATTGATGATACCTATCTTATTGCGGGCTCTTCAAATTTTGATTATTTAAGCTATTACTTACATGAAGAAATTATTGCTGTTTTCAAAGACAAATATATTATAGAAAATTTTAAAAAAAATGTTTTAGAACCAGATCTTGAGGTATCACATAAGCCACATAAGAAAATTAATGCCATAAAAGGATATTGGCAGAATATCAAACTTCATACGTTTTTTTCTCTGCTGCAATTTCTACAACTTCTCCTCTCGAAACAAAGTAGATAAGCGACATGGATATTCCATACGTAGCCATAATAAGCATCATGATCCCCATGGGTAATAAGATATATAATAAAACATGTGCGTATGAGAAGAATGCTAAAAGAACACAAAGAGTAGCAAGAAAATCATTTTTCAAAATGACAGAAATTCTTATAAAGAATTTTTTTAATGGCGGTTTGTCATCTATGTCAACGTTTTTTAATCCTCCAAACACAGCCGCATTAATTAATCCTTCGATTTTTTTTCGCACATTCGACGCTGTATCAGGAACAATTGAGGGAAATTCTCTTTTAAGAAAGCCATAAAAATAGACGAGAGGCAGGCCTACAAGATTCCCCCCTAATGCGGTTAATCCAAGAGTAAAGAAGTCAGGATCTGAATGAGTTTTCGTATAGCCAACAAAAAGAGCGATGCAATAACCAATGACAACGGTCTTATCACCTATTCGATCAAGCCACCCACCAAAATGTGAGAACATAAACTTTACTCGTGCCAGCTCTCCATCAATTCCATCGGCAATAGAATTGAGATTAAATAAAAGAGTGCCAATGAGTACCGATACATAATCCCCTTGTGCCGTTAAATAAATTGCAGGAATTCCTATTAAAAATACAAAAATAGAAATAAGATTGGGGTGGGCAGATGTATTATATAAAAGTCGCGCAAAAAAATGAGAGACATAACGATTAAAATGCTTGGAAATAACTCCATCATTTTCTTGAATAATGGATTTAAAGAGAAGCTTTTGTGCTCCTTTGAGATTCTTCATTTCAATCGATACAAGCCAATAAGGCTCAACATCTTTTATGGTAAACTTCAATTCATTCGCAAAAAAAGTGGCAAGCTTCGTATGCTCACTTTCTATGCTAAGAAGTTTTCTTATGTGCTTCATAGAGAGAGTTTCACGCAATCTACTCACTACAAAAAATGAATTATCTTCTTTATTAACCAAAGCTACTGCTTTATTGTTATCTTTCCTTCGTGAATCATAGGAATTAATTTTTTTATAGTCCCAAACAGTATTCAATTTAAGAAGTATGTGGAAATGAGTAGTTGTCTCTTCTCCTAAGCTCATAAATTTAAAATTGATATTTTCGATGAGCCTATGTCTAAAGTTTAGCACATTTTCTTTGAGAGAAAGAAGTGTCGTGGAATTTTCTCCGATAAAAGTAATATTAGTACAATTCATTTGAGAAAGGCTCAAGATGACTCTTTGATACAATGCAAGCCCACAAACGTTTGTATGAATAATCGTAGTATCAAGAGAGCGGGGAATTACTACAACGGCATTTTTATTTTCTAAAGAATTCATAGGTTGTCGATATTAGTTAAACATTAGATAGCTAGATGTCAACAGCAAAAGTACTGCGTGTCGAGCTAAAGTTATAATGACTTGAAAATTCATATATGCAAAGACATAATAATACCATGAAATTAATATTAATAGTTTCTAGTGGATCTTTTATTATACTTCTTATTTTCTTTTCCATTTTTTTAGGCTATGCGCTCTTACCTGCTGTTTCAGAAACTACTCTACCAGAATCAGGCTTACTTACATTTAATATCAATCCATTGCCTGATGATGAGGAATTCAAAGTTGTTACCTATAATATTGGATATGCATCTAGATTAAAAAATAATCGAGAGCCTGTAAGCCGAAAAGAAGTTGAAACAAATCTCAAAGATATGGCTCGTGCGCTTCTGCCTCTTAATGTAGATGTCATCTGCCTTCAAGAAGTCGATTTTCGTGCTGAGCGTACGTATAACATCAATCAACTTGAATATCTTGCGGAAGAACTGCATTTACCGTATACAGCGTATGTTATACTTTGGAATAAACGTTATATTCCCTGGCCTTATTGGCCCCCATCCTACCACTTTGGTCGTGTTGTGTCTGGACAAGCAATCTTGAGTCGTTATAGAATCACGGATCATACATTACATCGATTCAATAAACCAAAAGAACATCCCTTTTGGTACAATTGGTTTTATCTCGAACGAGTAACTCAAGGGATTCATTTTTCTCTCAATGGAAAAAGTGTAGCACTATGGAATGTTCATCTTGAGGCCAAACAAGAATTAACACGGAAAATCCAGACAGAAATTCTTGCACACGAAGTGATAAAAAATCGCCGAGAAATTGTTATTGTTGCTGGAGATTTTAACAGCGCATCTTCTTTTCAAGAAAACGAATTTGCTGCTTCAGAACGGGTGAGTCTAAAAAATTCTAGAAACTTTCTTGAGTCGTTTTCACAAACAACAGGACTAAAAAACGCAGAAGGCCAAGAGCCTCTCTATTCATATTCGAGCGCTCGACCAATAAAAAAAATTGATCATATTTTTTTCAATAATGGGTTGATACTTAAGAATGTCGAGAATCTTCAATTAACAGCGAGTGATCATCTGCCGCTATTTGCTAGCCTTAAATTTACTGAATAATGATATCTAGCATTTCTTCGCAATGCTTCCCCTTTATTTCCAGATTAGGAAATCTTTTCTTTAATATCTTTACGATTTTCCCATAATTGAATAATAGAGGGTAAGAAGATAAAGGATGCCATAAGGCACGTGAGTAAGCCGATAATTGCAAGGATGCCAATTGATTGTAAGCCTTGATGCTCACAAAAAAGAAGTCCAACAAAACCAGCAATATTTGTTACCGTACACATAAGAATTGCACCGCCGGTATATTTAATAACGCTTAAGAGATTTTTCTTTTTCTTATTTTCAAGATAGCGATGGACAAAGTGAATACCGTTATCGACGGCTATTCCTAGAAGAATGGGAAGGATAATGATATTAAAAAATCCAAGTTTGATATCGGCAAGATACATGATGAGTAACATCCACAATATGCCTCCAATAAGCGGAACAAGAATGAGAAAGGTAATGCGAAGGCTTTGAAAATCAAGTAAGATAAGAAGAAAGATCACGGAAAGAGCAAGGAGGATAGCGATTTTGCCATCGTTTATTATGCTATCGACTGCGTCAACCATAATAATAGGATTGCCTGATGTATAAAAAGTCTTATCTCCTATAGTTACTTTTCGTACATCATCCGCAAAAGCTTTGGTTTGCAGAATATCCCACAGCTCAACACTAGAAAAAATGTACCCAAATGTTCCAAGCCTTCCATCGCGTGTTGTAAATATTTTTTTTATATAATCAGGAAGGGCTTCAAGCTCTAATTTTTTTACATTGAGCATTTTTTTAAATTCGGCAACTTTGCTTTTCGTATTATTGTCTTCAATGAGGCGAAGGGTTTTATCATTCATGAGTTTTTTTAAATCTTTGATAAAAGCGAGTTTTGCATCTTGATCAGGCGGTAAAAATGAATAAATTGTCCAAACTGTATCAATAGTTCTCGTAGGATCATGTCTAATATAATCCTTAAAATAGGCATCGATTTTTTTAATATCTTCAAGCGAATCAGTCATGATAATTGCCGGGCTAATAGATTTTTTGTAAATAGTATGTACTTTTGTAGATATTCTTTCTTCTACTTCATCTTTATTGGTCAGGTTTTTTATATTGTATTCAAATTCAATTTTTTGGAATATTAAAAGAAGAATCGAGGCAACCGTGAGAATGAGACTCACTGAAAATAATATTCGAGGTAGTGGCAATGGCTTTTCAAAGAAGCTCGGATTTATTTTAAATGACCGAATTTTAAATATCTTTATTTTTTCCGCTAAAATAATAAGCGAAGGAAGAACGATGTACATCGCAGGAAGATACATGAGAAGGCCTGTTCCCGCAATAAGCCCTAACTCTGAAAAACCTTTAAAGTCAGTAAGAACGAGTGAATAAAATGATACGGATGTTGCCAAGAGCGATGTAATTGCTGCCTTTCCTGTTTTACTCAGTGTTGTAATTAAAGCGTTTATAGAAGAAGCATTTTTTGCACGTTCTTCTTCGTAGCGAGAAACAATATGAATTCCCGATTCGATACCCAATCCCAAAAGAATAGAAAATAAAAACCCCGTAATCATATTGACATAACCAATAGTCGAGACCGTAAAAAGCATTGTCCAAAGTATTCCCATAACAAGTGGAATCATGGCGATGAAAACAGGGACAATTCCTTTGAGAAAAAAAGCCAAGAGAAGAAGTACTCCAATGAGCGCAATACCTCCTGATTGTTTTAAGTCTTTACGAATGATATCGTGTTGTTTAATTTGTTTTTTAAAATTGCCGGTAATAGAAAGTTTCATCTGCGGATGAAAATTCTCCGGATGAGAATCTTCCACAACTTTCATAATGGTTTTAATGAGATTTTTTGAAAAATCAATACTCATTGTCTTGCCCTTGGGCTTAATCAAAATCGCCAGGACATTATTTTTGCTATCGATAAGATAATCTTCTTTGTATTTATTTTTATATTTTTTCTCGAGGTCATCAAAATTGAAAATCTTTTCACTCTTTTCATCTTCATCTTCAAGAAGATCAATATAGAGCCCTGATTGTTTTAGCTTTTCGGTTTTGATTCTTTCTTCGATTCGATCTCTCATCTCTTTGAGGTCATCAAGCTCAGCATAGAGGAGTTCATTATTTTAAAAAATGATTTATCTATTTTATGATAGACAAAATCTACGGTATCGAGTTCTGCAATATGTGGAGCAACGCTCTCTGCAAATGCTTTTGATCTAGAGAGATCAGGAGATTCTACGACGAGCGTTAATATACCAACGGATCCTACTTCTTTCTCAACTTTTCGGAGCATCTGCACGCTCGTTGTCTTATCGGACAAAAGATCAGCGAAATCTGCGTTAAGTTTTAGATTCTTACCGTAGTAGTAACTTACCCCAGAAATAATAAGAGCGAGAATAACAATGATTCCATAGAATTTTTCAAGAAAGCATACATAGCGAGATTGGCAATTACTCCCGAAGAGATAATCAATATATCGCGTACATCGTTTTAAATAATTTTTCATAGTAAATTTTGTATCAACTGAAGATTTTCGTGAGAAGCAATGAGATTAAAATGCCGATCGTTATGCAAAAGTTCAAGATTATTTTTAATTGCCACATAAGAAATCATAACATCAGTCAAAGGAATCGTTAATCCTTTTCGTTTTAAATTATATCCAAAATCAATCAAATCATTCCAGGAATCATGATTAAAAACAATCTGCTCAAGCTTTGAAAGATAGAATATAAGATCAGAAAATTCTCGATTTGTTTTACAACCAATTAAGAGTTCATAACGAATCAAATCAATGATCGCTACATTTTCATTGATAACATGAGTACCGACAAAATCAGTCAGTTTTTGGTTTGCAGTACCTTTAAGAACATCAATCCACACTGAAGTATCAATTAAGATCATTTATCTTTCCTGAACTGCTCTAACTTTTTATGCGTCCAATCTAGATCAAATGCCCCAAATTTTTGAGCAAATTTTTCTAAGTCATATCTTTTGAGATACATTTCTAAGGCAATAATTATCGCTTCCTTTTTACTTTTTGCCTTAGAAGTTTTTAGGACTTTCTGAAGTAAACTCTGAGGTAAATCATATACTGCTCTCATAAGTCTCCTTATTTTCTATATCAACTATATATAATAATATGATAATTTATATACATTTTCAAGTAATTTTATATATAAAGACTAAAAACTCAACCGTAGGTATTTTCAATTAAGTCAACAAAATAACCTAGTCTTTTATTAACATTAACACTAAAAGAATAGGTTCTTCTGTTAGTATTAAATTGGTAAATTATTTATTTTTGAATGCGCATTTTGAAGGTCTTCATCGGTATCAATTTCAAGCCATCCTACATTACTTAGGTCGCATGCTCTGACTGATTTGGTCTTGGCAAGGGTATTGATAACGAACTCAACATTTTTTGATTCACCTTCATCCATACGTAAAATATCATCTAAAGTCTTAAAATAATCATCTTTCGCAGAAGAACTACAATACGTCATTCCTATATAGCCACAATCGTAATCAATAAGTTGTTTATCCATGGCCACCAGTTCTTTTTTTTCATTGAGCTTTACCTTCATATCATCAGCTCCGAGTTTCCGATCAAAGTCACAGCCAATAGTAATTCCCCTGTTTTCTTGAGCTATTTTTTTCAAAAGTGCTTGAGGAATAATATGATCCGCATTTAAGATTAAAAAATCTTCGGTGATATATTTTTTTGCTGCAAGAATAGTTAAAATACTTCCCCGTAAATAATCGCTATTTTCTATCAATCGTATTTTAGGGTATTGAGCCGCAGCAAGAGATTCTCGAAGCTTTTCAATCTTATATCCTCCAACAATAATAACCTCACTATACTTAATGGACTCCAGTGCTCTAAGAATATAATCAAGAATAAACCTGCCGTTAATTTCAATAAGTGTTTTTGGTCGATCATTCGTCATTGAACTAATTCTGATACCGCGGCCTGCGGCTAAAATGATAATCTGCATGCTTTAATTTTCCTGTAACTCTTTCAGTGAATTAATAATACGAGATCCCTCTTTAAGATGAGCTTTAAAATCTTCACGAGAAAATAATCCTATTTTCGCAATAAAGTCGATATCATTTAAATACGCTCGTTCGGCATCTTTTAGTGAATCACCGATAAAGACAAGATCTCGATTTTCAAAATTATATGTATTCTTAATAAAATCAAAATGATCTTTGCCTTTTGCAAAGCCTTCCCGATAGCCAAGAACACTATCGAATATGACATTTTTTTTTTCGACATACTCATCAATGACCTTCTGATAATTATTACTTGAAACTACTACTTTTATTCCACGCTTTTTCAAAAAATTAATCGTCTCATTTACATCGGGATAAAAATCTTCCTCGAAATACTTTTCAAGTTTCTTTGCCTCATATGTTTTAACGGCCATTTTATTTTTTTGATTGTTTGGAAAGATAAGCTCTATCTGCTCACAAAAGGGAAGACCTGTTGTTTCAATATAACGAGATTTCGCATACTCAAAACTTACTCCATAATGTTTTGCAATTACTGTTCCTGCAATATCTGCAAAATTATCCATGGAATCTACGAGTGTACCATCAAAATCAAAGATATAGGCCTTTTTATGTTTCATGAAGCTCATCACCTAACACAGCTTGAAATACATGTAAAGCGGTGTTTACTAACTTGTTAGAATACATTATATATTGAAATAATAGGTACGTCAGTATAGAGAGAAAAAAATGTACACATTTAAAGAAAAAATGGCGCTTCTTAAGAAAACCCAAAAAGAAGTAACGCCCGAAGAAGTAAAAAAAAGAATCGATGCACGGGAAAAAATGACGATCATCGATGTGCGCGAAACTGAAGAATTTCAAAAAGGCCAAATTCCCGGTGCAATTAATATTCCACGAGGATATTTAGAGCTCAAAATTGAATCGCTTATTCTCGATAGAAACACGTCTATTGTTTTACACTGCGGGGGAGGGACACGTTCACTTCTGGCAGCTGAAACACTAACGCACATGGGCTATACGTTATGCGAATCCATGAGTGGTGGCTTTAGAGAATGGATGCAAAAAGGATTCCCCATTGAGAAGCCACTCATACTTTCAGCTAAACAAAAAATTCGCTATGCTCGTCATCTTTCAATTCCAGAGATTGGTGAAGAAGGGCAAATTAAGCTTTTGCAAAGTAAAGTGCTTCTTGTCGGAGCTGGAGGTTTAGGATGTCCCAGTGCATATTATCTTGCAGCTGCTGGAGTTGGAACGCTCGGAATTGTTGATTTTGATGTCGTTGATGAATCAAATTTACAACGCCAAATTCTTCATACAACTGATCGAATAGGCATCTCAAAAATTGAATCGTCAATAAAGACTCTTAAATCATTTAGTCCCGATACGAATATTGCCCCATTTGAAGAAAGATTAACGAGTACAAATGTTGAGCGTATTTTCCAAAACTTCGATATTATCTTAGATGGAAGTGATAATTTTCCTACACGCTATCTTATTAACGATGCATGTATAAAATTACGAAAGCCATTTGTCCATGGGAGCGTGTATCGATTTGAAGGACAAGTTTCGGTTTTTGATCCAACTCGCGGCGGGCCTTGCTATCGATGCCTGTATCCTGAACCGCCGCCGCCTCACATGGTTCCATCATGTGCCGAGGCTGGTGTACTCGGAGTGCTTCCTGGTATCATTGGGCTTCTTGAAGCTACCGAAGTTATAAAACTCATAGCCGAGATCGGAAAACCCTTAATAGGAAAGCTTATAGCCTATGATGCACTCGAGGCTCATTTCAAAGAATATACATTAGAGAAAAACGCTCATTGTGCTTATTGCGGAGAAGGCAAAGAATTTCCCGGATATAGTGATTATGAACAATTTTGCAGGAATAAGGCTTTGTAGGCGTTTTTTTTCTTGCATTTTCTTGCCCACAGTGTTTTATATCCGCATAGTTAGAGCATAAGAAACGAATGGAGGCTTGCAACCTATGAAAAAAGATATTCATCCAAAATATGAAGCCGTAACGATACAATGCGCTTGCGGGAATGTGATTGAAACAATGTCGACGAAAAAAATTACCAAAATTGATATTTGTTCGAATTGTCATCCATTTTTTACCGGTGGAAAGGGCAAATTGATCGACACTGAAGGACGAATCGAAAGCTTCAAAAAACGCTATGCAAAGCACTACACAGCAAAAACATCTTAAAATTAATGTCGGTGGACAAGCCGTTATTGAAGGGGTGATGATGCGTTCGCCGCGTGCTATGTCCGTAGCAATCCGTCGAGCAAATAATGAGATTACGACTAAACTCGATAAATGGCAGTCGCTTGCTGAAAATATTCGCTTTTTGCGATGGCCACTCTTTCGTGGTGTTATTGTTCTCATTGAATCAATGATCAATGGAATTCAAGCCCTCTCCTTCTCAGCACAAAAGGCAATGGAAGATGAAGCAAAAAAAACACAAGATATCCAAACAAAAAAAGATGAGACATTTACTAAAGCTGCGGTTGGAGGATCAATTAGCGTTGCCTTTTTTGTAGGCATTCTTTTATTTGTTGTCGTTCCACATCTCGCAACAGAACTCTTATTTAAAAATTCGAATGTATCGCTTCAAGATGTATCATTTCATCTTGTCGATGGGGTGATTAAAGTAGCGATATTTCTTCTTTATGTTATTGGTATATCATTTTTTAAAGATATCCGGCGAGTCTTTGAATACCATGGCGCTGAACATAAATCGATCTATGCATATGAAGCTGGCGAAAAACTTACGGTCGAAAATGCAAAAAAATATACAACATTACATCCGCGCTGTGGAACTTCATTTATTATTACCGTGCTGTTACTCAGCATTGTTATTTTTAGCGTGATTTATCCATTTTTACCTGAATTTACCGGTATGAATACGTATCTCAAAAAAACGCTTTATATTTTTCTAAAAATTCCTCTTCTTTTTCCGATCGCTGGAATTTCGTATGAATTTATTAAGCTTTCGAGTCGATTTCAAGATACGTGGTGGATTAAATTATTTATATTTCCTGGATTATTACTTCAAAAAATTACAACAAAAGAACCGAGCGATGATCAATTAGAAGTTGCACTCGAATCGCTTCGTGCGGTACTTCGAAAAGAAATAAGCCTTGGCGCACAAATAGATCCATCAATCCTGTAGGGGCAGACCTATGTGTCTGCCCGAAAATGGCGAACACATAGGTTCGCCCCTACGAATATAAAAAACTATGCAAAAACAATTAGAAGAAATTTTAAAAAAATATAACGAACTTACTGATACGTTAAATGATCCTCAAACAGCTCGAAACCCACAACGATTGCAGGAGCTATCAAAAGAACATTCTCGGCTTTCAGAAATTGCACAAACGTATGTGAGATATAAAGATCTTGCCCGGGAAAGAGATGACACAAAGACTCTTCTCGAAAATGAACAAAACAGTGAACTTTTAGAATTAGCACTAATGGAATTCAATGAATTAGAAGAAAAAATTCACAGCTGTGAGGCAGAATTAAAACAACTTCTTATTCCCAAAGATCCTTTCGATAGCAAAAATACGTTTCTTGAAATTCGCGCCGGAACAGGTGGTAATGAAGCTGCACTTTTTGTTGGAGATTTGTTTCGTATGTATTCAAAATTTGCTGAGCAAGAAGGCTGGAGAGTAGAAATCATTAGCTCGAATGCAATTGGTATTGGCGGATATAAAGAAATTATCGCGCTCGTGTCTGGCAAAAATGTCTATGCAAAATTAAAACACGAAGCGGGCGTTCATCGTGTTCAGCGCATTCCTATAACTGAAGCTCAAGGTCGTATTCACACATCGGCAGTAACTGTTGCGATATTACCCGAAGCTGAAGATGTTGATGTTAAAATTGAAGAAAAGGATTTACGAATCGATGTCTATCGCTCGAGTGGTCCTGGAGGGCAAAGTGTTAACACGACCGATTCAGCTGTTCGAATTACTCACATTCCAACCGGCCTCGTCGTGGCAATGCAGGATGAAAAATCACAACACAAAAATAGAGCAAAAGCACTCAAGGTTTTGAAAGCGCGATTGTTTGAATTAGAAGAACAGAAAAGAAAAGACGTAGAGTCAAGCGCACGAAAATCCATGGTCGGAACCGGCGACCGCAGCGAACGCATTCGTACCTACAATTTTCCTCAAAATAGAGTGACTGATCATCGTATTAATTTGACCTTACATAAATTAGATTTAGTTATGGAAGGAAATCTTGAGGAAATCGTTACGGCGTTGGTTGAATATTACCAGAGCAAGGCGCTGGCAAGCTCATGACGATTCAAGATCTTCTAGAAAAAGCACATCAGATATTAAAAAACTCTGGCATTTCCTCATATCAATTAGATGCAGAACTGCTGCTTTTACATGTCTTAAAAAAAGATCGTAATTATCTGTATAAAAATCTCGATGCTTCTGTCGATGAATCAACACAAGCTGAAGTTAATTTACTTATCGAAAAGCGAAGTAAAAAAATGCCGATTGCGTATATTCGAGGATTTAAAGAATTTTGGTCGCGGCGATTTATGGTGAATCCTTCGGTTTTAATTCCTCGCCCTGAAACGGAAATGATCATTGAACGATCTCTTGAGATTGCAAAAGAAAAAAACAATGCGGCTTTAGATATTCTTGATATTGGAACTGGATCAGGAAATATTGCGATAACACTGACTAAAGAATTACCGAATTCTATCGTTACTACCATTGATATTTCTCGAGATGCACTTAATGTTGCTATAGAAAATAGTAAGCTTCATGGAGTTGCGGACAAAATTCGTTTTCTCGAAGGAAATCTCTTTGATCCACTTCCAACAGAAAGCTCTTTTGATTTAATTGTATCTAATCCTCCCTATGTACCAACACATGATATTGCAATTCCGGAATTACAGTATGAGCCATGCCAAGCACTGGATGGGAGCTCTGATGGATTATTGTATATTAAAAAAATTATCGATACGGCTCCAGCTTATTTAAAAAAAGATGGCGTTGTGATTATTGAAATTGGTTATAACCAAATTGATGCTTTACAATTTTATATTCACAATACACAATTTATTCTGAGCTCGTTTAAAGACGGAAATGACGTTGTACGAATCATTGAACTAAAGAAATAATTTTTTTCATTAAGTCGATTCCTTTAAAATTCTATATCTGGTACTTCTTCCAAGTCCTCTTCGCTCTACTATTTTTAACTGAAGGAATTTATCCATAATTTGATTTATAGTCGGCCGAGCAACTTGAGCCTTCTGGGAAAGTTCTTTTGGAGTCGCTTCCTTAGCTTTCTTGAGATATTCCCATACAGCAAGTTGTTTTCGTGAAAGCAGTTTTTCAAATTCTTCTTTCGATAAAAGTCCAAGTGCCATGTGTGATTGTTGCAAGAGTATCCTCAAGAAAAAATCGAGCCATGGAACAATGTTTTCTTTTCGTTTTTTGATTGTTTTTTGACTCTTTCTCAAAGCTACATAATAGTCTGGTTTATTATCTTCTATCAATTTTTCATGTGATATATAGGGAATAAATAGATATCCCGATTGGAGGAGAAGGAGATTGGTAATCACGCGAGAAACTCTTCCATTTCCATCTTGAAAAGGATGGATATTCAAAAGCTCAACAATAAAGTTTCCTATAATAAGTAAAGGATGATGCTTTTTCTTATCCAGAGCTTCCTGAGTCCACTCAACAAGCTCTTGCATTTCTTTGGGAGTTAAATATGCAGGGGTGGTATCAAAAAGAATTCCTATTGATTGTCCAGATTCATCGATCATATGAACTTTATTTTCTTGTTTCTTGTAATCACCTCGATGGCGTTCATCTTTAGGAACATATTGAAGAAGCTCCTTATGAAAATGTTTAATGGTACTCTCAGAAAAGCGAATGCGTTCCCATGCATTAAAAACATTATTGAGGAGCTCATAATAACCTTGCACCTCTTGCGTATCTCTATCACGAAATTTCTGGATTCCAATACCTCGCATGAGTTTTTCAATATCTGAGTCTGAGAGATGTGATCCTTCGATACGAGTCGAAGCACCTGTAGATGTCACTAAAACCGAGTGTTTAAGCCTGCCAAGCACCTGTGGACTGAGTTGAGCGCCAGCTACCCACCTGCCTTTACATTCATCAATCTTTGTTATCAGTGTCCACACAGAAGCTGGAAGTTGCGTACATCTATTGTCAAAAGGATGCTTCTTTTTCATATGTTTTAACTATATAAGATTATATAAGATTAGCAAGAGTAATTTTAGTTAGTGCTTTACAATTTTATATTCACAATACACAATTTATTCTGAGCTCGTTTAAAGAC
>CAZRKD010000021.1:11298-13317 GCA_964600515.1 uncultured bacterium | reverse complement strand
ATGTGTTTTTTTCGTATTTTGTACTCACGGATTTTCTCATTAAAAAAACATCAGAAGAGCTCTTTCGCGAAGCATATAATCGTGCACAGATTTTGGTGAAATATTTGGCAGAGCAAAATGCTCACGAATTAAAATTACATAACGATATTTTGCTTGATACCGAAAGTGTGTTACAAGAAGTGGGAGTGCTTGAAGCATATATCGCGGATAAAAATTTGCGTGTCCGTGCGCCGCTCTCTCAAACGACTACAATTCTTGATGATGCAACCTCACGCGAAGCACTTATCGAAAATAAAGTAATTTCGGATTTTCCCAAAGATATGGATTCATTACTTACAACTATCTCACGAGATTCTCGCTATGATTTTGCATATCCCATTCGTGTATGGAATGATAGTATGGGAAACTTCGAGACTATTGGCATAGCAAAAATCATTTTTATTCCACAACAAGTTTTAGAATCGCATTTTAATATTCGTGATATTCAAAAAAAGGCTATCATCATTCTTGTTATTCCACTCGTTATTATTTTTATTGGAATGTATCTTTTTACAATTCTTCCCATTCGACGATTACGTGAAAGTGTTGAAACCCTTTCCCAGACTGACCGTAAAGAAGTCATAATTCCAGGATCTTTTGATGAATTAGGTAAGCTCGCCGAGAGTATTAATACGACATTAAATACTCGAGCTCTCTTTAGTCATGAATCAAAGGGAGAATCTGGGGAAGCATTTGGGATTAATCTCCCTGAAGTGAATCAAGAATCGCATAGTAATTTTTGGCAAGAAATTATGAATAAACTCGATACGGGTATCATTGTTGTTACGCATGAAAAGATTATTAAAGAAGTAAATAATAAAGCGGTAGAAATGCTGAAACTCGTTCAAAATGGCGGGATAGGCGAGGCCGTAAGTACTATTATCACTGATCGAGATGTACTTTTTGCTATGAATGATCTTGTTGAAAAGCTTGGGTTAAATCCACTCGAATCTCCATCGATAACTGTAGAATATGGAGGACCCGGGAGGAGATTACAAATAAAAGCAATTAAAGTGGGTAATGATTCAGATGTGAGATATGTTTTTTTATGTGATTTTATTGATTATGGAAACTAGAAAATACATTCTACGAGTTTTAAATGGCGAATCAAAAGGCAAGCTCTATAAACTCGTTGGATCAAAAATAAGTATTGGGCGTGGAACGAGCGCTGACATTATTATTCCCGATGATAATGCTTCACGAATTCATGCCTATTTTGAGGTTTCTCTTGGACGCCCCATCATTCGCGATAACAAAAGTGCGAATGGAATTGTAGTGAATAAGAAATCAGTAGAGCATGCGGAGCTCAAATCGGGCGATAAAATTCTTATTGGTGATACGTATCTCGAATTTTTAATTGTAGGGCAAAATACGACATTGGGAGAAAAAAGTATTACGATTAAAGAAATGGTACCGGTCGATACTTCTGCCTTACATCAAAAACTTCAGTCATTTTTGCAAAAACTAAAAGCTCCGTTCATGAATTTTGATCCTGCTCAAAAAAAACGAAAAATAATCATTGGGATGCTTTTTGCCTTTGCATTTCTCATCTATATTCTTCAAAACAATAATGCAGATGATGGAGTACCGAGCGTATCAAAAGAAGAGAGGGAAAACCTTGAAGAAGGATTGGCAATTCCAGAAGAAAAAGATACTCTTACAACACGAAAAGTTTTTAAGAATGCTGATGAGAAAAAAAAATATATAAATGAGCTCTACAGCGAAGCTCGTGTTTTTCATGATGTGGGTAAATATTATGAAGCTTTAAATCTTATTCATGAAATTCTCGAACGCGATCCGACTTACACTGTAGCGCTTATAAAACGAAATACATGGACAGCCGAGCGTGACTCGATTGCCGAGAAGTTACTCGCAGAAGGAGTGAGAGCGTATACGAATAAATATTATGATTTGGCGATAAGTTATTTTCAAAAAGTACTCGATTTTGTTCGAACGCGCGATCATGAGCTCTATAAGAAA
>CAZRKD010000021.1:0-11288 GCA_964600515.1 uncultured bacterium | reverse complement strand
GGAATGAGCCAAGTTGAAAAAACGCGTATACAAAATAGTGAACAGAGGCCATGAAACACGAAGATAATAACAAGTCTTTTATTGAGAGAATCATCGAATTTATTAATGAAGAGATCTATGATTTTTCTGACCGAAAGAGTAAGAAAGAAATAGAAACTTTTCTTAGTGATGATAAAAGTGAACTCAAAGTAAAGACGAAAGATGAACGAGCAACGGGCATTGGCCCTATAATTCCTCTTGATACCCATGAGGAACCTGAAAAAGAAAATCTACAAACTAAGATATTTGATGCAGAAACAACTCCTCATTTAGATTTGATAAAAGGCTTTTTACCGGAAAGGCAATTCCCTCTAACTGAAATTGAGACTACACTTGGTCGATCAAATGCAAATACGATTGTTTTATCAGATAAAAGCGCTTCACGAAATCACGCAAAAATTGTAAAAATGGATGATGGATATTATATCTATGATCTCGAAAGCACCAATGGCGTTATTATCAATGGAGAACAAGTGAGCGAGCAAAGATTATCTAACCATGATATTATTGTTATTGGAGAATTTACGTTTGAATTCGTTATGCCAGGCGGAGAGCTTGCACTTCCCATTCCCCATGCAATCGAAGTTAGCCTTGACGAAAATGAATTAATTACAATCGGGAAACAGCGAAATGGATTTTTTGAAAAACTTGTTCCACGAGAACGGAGGATGCGTTTTTTTATTATCATGATTTTTTTTGTAGTGGTCATCGGATTACTTTTTATGCTTAAAAAGGATAAAAATGAAAGTGTTATTCCTGGGATAACAAAAGAAGAGGGCGAACATTCGCGTGAAAAAGGCAAGCGTTTTGAATTTACCTTTGCCCAAGGCAAGGATTTCTTAGAAAAAGAAAAATACGAAGAAGCATTGCAGGCATTTACTGTTGCGCAGAAGCTTGATCCTACAAACGAAGATGTTATTCGCTACAAAAAGCGCGCCGAAACTGCTATTGAGTTACAGCAGGAAATTAAAAATGAAGATGCGGCAGAAAAACAAGAAGAAGAGCGGAAGGATCGTATAGAACGTATGGAACGAGAGGGGATACAATTCTATAATGAATATAATTATACGAAAGCGGAGGAAGTATTTCTATTGCTTCTCAAAGAAGATTCCGATAATGAAGTTGCCAAAAAATATGTAGCTCTCATTAAAGAGATTACAAGCAGTGCCTATAAAGAAAAATTAAAAGTAAAAGAAGAACAGGAGCTCGTTAAAGAACAAATCGAAGTAGCGCAAGGACTCTATGATAAAGGCGAAATATATCAAGCTTTGACCGAGATGCGGAAGGTGTTTAATTTTGCGGTAGATTTATCCGAATATCGAGATAAGATAGAGGCGCGTATTGAAACATGGGAAAAAGAATTAAAAGACAAGCTAGCGGAAAAGTTACAACATGCAAAAACGCTTTGGGAAAATGGCGAGAAAAAAGAGGCACGAAGTCTTTTGAAAGAGATATTAAAACAATATCCTGATTATACCGCTGCCCGTGAAGAATCAGAACGAATAGAAGAATCGCTCAAAGAAGAAGCATTTAAATATTACAATGAAGGACGCATCTATGAATATAACGATGACATTAAATCAGCGATTGAGAATTATGAAAAAGTCATTAATTTACTTGACCGTGATGACGAATATTATAAAAAGGCAGACGAACAACTAAAGAAGATTAGATAAAATAATGAAAATATTTCATGCATCAATAAGCGATATAGGTAGAACACGAAAAATCAACGAAGATAGCGTCTATGTTTCAAAACGAGATGGCATTTATTTGATAGCCGATGGCATGGGCGGGCATCTTGCGGGTGAAGTTGCAAGTAAGATTGCAGTCGAGACAGTTGCGAGTTTTTTAAAATCAACTCGAGGCGACAAAGAAATCACCTGGCCTTTTCAACGAGATGAAGCCTTAACCTATGATGCAAATCGATTTATTGTTTCGATAAAATTAGCCAATAAAAAAATATTTAATCAAGGTCGTGAACGAAATTTGCCAGGAATGGGAACAACTATTGTTGGGCTTCTCTGTAATAATCAAAATGTTAATATGTGCCATGTTGGCGATAGTCGCATTTACCGTATTCGTGATGGACGTATTGAACGCATGACTGAAGATCATTCTCTTTTAAATGATACTATTAAAAGAGAACAAATGACCGCCGAAGAAATAGAAAAATTTCCCTATAAAAATGTTATTACGCGGGCACTTGGTATTGAAGAATCCGTCACCGTTGATTTACGTTTGGAAAACGCTCGTGATAATGATTATTATATCTTATGCTCAGACGGGCTATCAAATTTCATGAGTGAAGATGAAATCACCGAAATAATCATAAAAAATAAAGCCAATTTACAAAAATCCTGCAAAGAACTTGTCAAAAAAACAAATGGAAAAGGCGGGCTTGATAATATTTCGGCTGTAATCATTCGATTTACTGAAGGACCAAAGCCAAAACGCTAAGTTATCACTTCTTACGTCCATATTTTCTTTAACCCATCTTTAATAACCTCAGGTGATAGAGGAAGATTAGTGAGAAATTCCGTATGACTTGCTGAATTTCTATAAGCCGGAGTTTTTGTGGGAAGCAAAAGATATCTTTCAATAAGTTCAATATTCATTCCATATAAAAATGTTCCATGAAATAAAAGAGCATTTCGTCCACGCTTTTGTGCATTGCCTGAAAATTTTTTGTTTCTCCACACAAGATCTGTAAAGCCTTTTATCTCAATTGGTTCATTAAGAATTGATTGTAATGCCTCTTTATGTTTTTGCATAATAAATGAATTTGTTCTTGTGATATTTTGATAGTGTTTGTTATCGTCAATTTTTGCAATGAGACTATAGTTTAAACAACCAGGACCTTGCAGAACTGTTCCGCCGCCGGAAGAACGTCTTAAAATTGGTATCAGATTTTTTTTACATTCATCGCTCTTAACTTCGGTTTTTTCATTATCGGCACGTCCAAGAACAACAAAATACGTTGATGATTCCCAAAATCTGAAAGTTTCATCAGAAGCACCTCTATCGCATAATGAGAGTAATTCTTCATCATAAGCAATATTTTCTTCAGGGGTTGCAAAAGTTTTATCAAGAAAAGAAAGCATGTTTGACCTCTATCAATCAATTCTATAGATTACAAGGATGGAAAAGAAAAACACTCAAAATGTGAGCACTCACGATACCCGTAAGATGTTTGACTCTCTTGAATTTTTTTTAGAGGGGGTTTTACAGAATTGGGCTCCAAGTCAGGTTGCGCGGCTTCTCGATCGATTAACCGAGTATTTACGAAGTTCTGGTCAAAATGTTCCGATGATAGCACAGACTCCCTATATTAATACGATACCAAAAGAAGAGGAACCTGAATATCCCGGAAGTAGACAAATAGAACGAAAAATCAAAAGCTATATCAGGTGGAATGCAATGGCAATGGTGGTGAAGGCAAATCGTCTGCATAAAGATATTGGCGGACATATCTCGACCTATGCATCATGCGCTACACTCTATGAAGTTGCATTCAATCATTTTTTTCGTGGGAATAATAATGGCGAAAGATTAGCTGATCTTGTCTATTTTCAAGGCCATGCCTCGCCAGGAATTTATGCTCGAGCATATTTAGAAGGTAGGCTCAAAGCACTGCGTCTTCATGCATTTCGACAGGATTTAAATTCGAATGGAGGCTTATCTTCGTATCCGCATCCGTATCTTATGCCTGACTTCTGGCAATTTCCCACGGTTTCCATGGGACTCTCTCCGTTAACTTCAATTTATCAAGCGCGATTTATTAGGTATCTAAAAGCCCGCGGTTTCTTGAAAAAAGAAGAACCTCGCGTATGGTGTTTTATTGGTGATGGCGAATCAGACGAGCCAGAATCATTAGGTGCAATTTCATTAGCTGGCAGAGAAAATCTCGATAATTTAATTTGGGTTATTAATTGTAATCTCCAACGACTCGATGGACCTGTTCGCGGTAATGGAAAGATTATTCAAGAACTTGAAGGAATGTTTCGTGGCGCTGGATGGAATGTTATTAAAATTATTTGGGGTTCTGATTGGGATGAACTCTTAGCAAAAGATCAATCGGGTTTACTCGTCAAACGCATGGAAGAAGCGCTTGATGGAGATTATCAAAAATATAGCGTTGCCCCGGGAAGTTATACGCGTAAACATTTCTTTGGAAAATACCCTGAGCTTTTAGAACTCGTGAATCACATGACTGATGAACAAATTGCACATCTTGGACGAGGCGGCCATGATGCCCAGAAAGTCTATGCAGCATACAAAAAAGCATGTGAACAAAATGGTCGTCCGACCGTAATTTTAGCAAAAACGATTAAAGGCTATGGCCTTGGTGAGGCTGGCGAGGGCAGGAATATTACACATCAACAAAAGAAGCTCAACGAAAAAGAACTGCGCGAATTCAAAGTTCGCTTTACTGTTCCCATTCCCGATGAAGAAGTTGTTGATGCACCTTTTTATCGACCCAAAGAAGATAGCGAAGAATATCGCTATTTAGTTGAAAGGCGTAAAGCACTCGGAGGTTTTCTGCCAGAAAGAAAAGTTACGGCTGTACCAATTGAAATCCCGTCGCTTGATTATTTTGAAGAATTCTTAAAAGGCACAGGAAAGCTTGAGCAAGCGACAACAATGACATTTGTAAGAATTTTAACCAAGCTTATGGGTGATGAAAATTTCGGGTCACAGGTTGTGCCGATTATTCCTGATGAGGCGCGAACATTTGGTATGGATACACTTTTTCGACAATTTGGTATTTATGCGCCGCGAGGGCAATTATACGATCCTGTCGATAAAGAAAATTTTCTTTATTATCAGGAATCAAAAGATGGCCAAATACTTGAAGAGGGGATTACCGAAGCCGGTTCGCTTGCATCATTTATTGCGGCGGGAACTTCCTATGCAAATTTTGGCATTACGATGATGCCATTTTTTGTTTTTTATTCAATGTTTGGATTTCAACGCGTTGGTGATCTTATTTGGCAAGCGGCGGATAATCGCACGAAAGGATTTTTACTTGGCGCAACTGCGGGAAGGACAACACTTTCCGGAGAAGGACTGCAACATCAAGATGGGCATAGTCATCTCATCGCAAGTACCGTACCAACACTTATATGCTATGATCCTGCTTTTGCATATGAAGTAGCTGTAATTATCCACGATGGTATGAAGCGTATGTATCAAAACAATGAAGAAATTTTTTATTATATAACACTCTATAATGAAAAATGTACCATGCCTGCTATTCCTCCAGAAGACAATATACACGAAGGCATTTTACGAGGGCTCTATAAGTTTAAAAAAGGGAAGCTCTCAAAAAAATCTAAAGCTCATATATTTGCGAGTGGTCCTATTATGCAAGAGGCATTGAAAGCACAAGAAATACTCGAGAGTTCTTATTCTGTCAGCACTGATGTATGGAGTGCAACCAGTTATAAACAGCTTCGAGCAGATGCATTAAACGTAGAACGATGGAATATGCTTCATCCAGACAAAACACCAAAGAAATCATATATTGAAAAACTCTTAGAAAAAGAAAAGGGAGTTTTTGTCGCAGTATCTGATTATATGAAATTAGTTCCTGATCAAATTACACACTGGGTTCCCGGCGGTTTATTTACCCTTGGCACCGATGGCTTTGGTCGGAGCGACACCAGAAGCAATTTACGCCGCTTCTTTGAAATCGATACTGAATCAATTGTCATTGCAGCTCTTTATAGTTTATTCAAAAAAGAAGAAATTCCCGAAAGTGTAGTTACTCAGGCAATTAAAGATTTAAAAGTCTATCCTGAAAAAGGATTTCCCGAGTTGATTTAAAGTTTTCTTTCAATAATTACTTTAAATTGTTCTGATTCGCTATCGTTTATAAATTGAATATGTGGATAAGCCTTTAAGGCGCGCAGTATTCCTAATCCGACTCCACGATAGGGAAGCATTTTTGACATGAGTGATGTAAGAATGGGATTACGAATAATTGAAACACCATTTTTGATATTATTTATTGTTAAAGCATTGGGTAATTTTCCGGGATTAATTATTTCAATACGATTATCGAGAATAAAAATTCGAATAGGTGCATTAATATAGTAATCACGATGTATAAAGGCATTGACGAGTATTTCTTCAAAGACAATACGAGGTATTTCGAGTTCTCCTTCGGTATTAATACCCTGACTTTTTTGAACTTTTCGAATATTACGTAAAACAAAACTCATTGCTTCATGATATTGGACCGGAAGTGTTCCTTTTGCGTCTCGGCTTTCAATATATTCATCGGTTGTTAGTTCATTTCCTTTAAAACACATTCCTTTTGTTATGAATTGCGGATAAAATTTTTGTGTATTCAGTGCAAAAAGCATAACACCGGCAAAAGAAAGATGTTTCCCTTGAGCAAGTTTTAAATTTCCAAGAATTTGTTCGCGTGATATACCGACTTGATCAAAATCAAGATCATAGGTTTTTTTGTAATAATCTTTAAATTCTTCTAAATTAAAATCATCGAGCGTAGAGGTAAAACAGACCTGTTCATCTGCATAAAGCTTTCCTGATTCTTGAAAGAGACGTTTCAGTTCCTCCTCAGAAATTTTTCGTTTATCTGCTCCATATCTTTTGAGGTAAACTCCTTTATTTGTCGAATATGGCTTACCTATTCCTTCTTTAATGAAAATTACCATTATTTTCTTATCGTCTAATTCATACAATTTCGTTAAAGGATTAATGGGAGGTTTGACTTTTGACATCACCGTATTGGAGAGAAGCTGATTCAACATTCGTATTTCATCAGTGTTCAAGCCCAATACAACTCCTTTATCACTGACTCCTACAATAATAACTCCACCTTGGGCATTTGAAAATGCAACAAGCTCTTCAGCAAGTTTTTCCTCATTACTAATTTTTTCTTTTAATTGAGTAAAACTATCTTCGCCTTGTCTAATTCTCGTTTGTAGTTCAGCAAGTTCCATGAATCATGTCTCCTATTTTTAAGTTAAAATATCATAGTGCTGCAACAGTGTCTATTAGATCTTATAACTAATTTTATTTACTACATCTTCTTCTGTAGTGAGAGCCTTTGACAGAGGTTGCAATCTTTTATTAGCTTAGCTACTACAATGAAGCGACTTGCCTTCATTTTCTATTTTTTGCCCGTGTTTGCATTGAGCGCTTCTCATGAGTATTGTACGGATATGTTTGGACTACCTACTACAGGACAGCTGACTGATTTTGAAGAAATCTTTGCACATCTTTATGAGCACTATGGACCACAAGGTTGGTGGCCGGTAACACGAGAAGGTTCGGAAACCCCACAGTACATTAAGAGCAATTATGAAAGAAGATCTCGAGAAGAACAATTGGAAATTATCATTGGTGCAATACTGACACAAAATACTTCGTGGAAAAATGCGGAAATTGCGCTGATGAATCTCAATACAAAAAATCTTATGAATCTTGATGTACTTGCCGCAATATCAGAAACAAATCTTGGCGAAATAATTCGAGCATCAGGTTACTACAATCAGAAAGCAAAAAAGATACAGACAATTGTTGCATTTCTTAAAAAAGAATCTCTTGCCAAATTAGAAAAATTAACAATTCCAGAGTTACGTACAAAACTTCTCACGGTTAAAGGCATAGGAAATGAAACTGCTGATTCTATAATTTTGTATGCCTTTAATGGCCTTGCATTTGTTATCGATTCATATACGAAACGTATTTTTGCACGAATCGGACTTAGTAACGAATCAATTGCTTATACTGATTTACAAAAACAATTTGAAACGAATATTCCCGAAAACGTCGCTCTATATAATGAGTATCATGCTCTCATAGTTAGTCTCGCAAAAGAACATTGTAAAAAAGAACCTTCGTGTTCACTGTGTCCTATCAAGCATAGTTGTAAAACAGGAGCGTGTATGGTTATTATCAAATGAAATCTTGATTTTCATAACTTTTTATTATTTTATTTCGTTATGACTCGAGTTATTTCATGGAATCAAATTTGTCAGCAATTTCCTAATGAATGGGTCGTCGTTGTTCAATATAAAAACAAAGGATCTGTAGCAGTTGATGGTAAAGTAATTGCTCATGGACCTAAGAAATCATCATTCCGTGGAGAGATTGGCAAAGCAATTAAAAAGCATGGACGTGCAGCTGTACGTTATACTGGAGATCTTGTTCAAGAATCGGAATTTCCTCTCTTATGGCAAATATCCAATACACATTAGATAAAAAATTAATTATTGTGCAGTCTATACTGCAAGGGAAATATGGAGAATACGATGCAAATCTTATTTTAGATACCGGCGCAACGTTTACTATTATTGATCCTACGGTTATTGGAGAATTGGGATACACTGAAAATGAGAGAAGTGCACCATCGATTGTTAAATCTCCTGTTGGGAAAGAGAAAGGTTTTCGAATACATCTTCAGGCTATAGAATGTCTGGGCCAAAGGGTCGAGAACTTTGAAATAGCTTGCCATTCCTTAGGTCTTCAACATATTGATGGATTGTTGGGAATGAATTTTTTGGAAAATTTTAATTTTTGTATTTATCCGAAAAAACAGATAATAAAGATTTGAAATTATGGATATAAAAGTTCCTCGTATAGCAGAAAATATCTCAGGCGGAATTGTTGTGGCGATTTTAGTTAAAGAAGGCGATTCAGTAAAAAAGGAACAAACCGTTATTGAATTAGATACTGAAAAGGCAGTGGCTGCAGTACCCACAAAAGAAGATGGCATTGTTGAAAAAATATTAGTAAAACTTGGAGACAATGTTCGTGTTGGGCAAACATTAATCAGAATAAAAACGGCCGGAACGAGTAAACAAACAGATACAACGTCTCAAGAAGTTTCAAAAGAAAAACAGGAAAAATCAAACGTTCAAAAAGAAGTTCAGCATGTACAAAAGAAAAGTCCATCATATAAATATCAATCTCCAAGTGGTTCGCCTCCGCCAGCGGCTCCGCATGTTCGAAAAGTTGCTGAAGATCTTGGGATTGATATTACACTCATTCAAGGAAGTGAACGTGGCGGAAGAATTACTCTTCAAGATTTAAAAAATTATATCCACTATCTCAAAGATGTTGCGGAAAGAGGAGATCACGTAAAAGAGACAGCTGAAGAGCTTACACTTCCTGATTTTGCAAAATGGGGTAGAGTTAAAAAAGAAAAAGCAGGCACCGTTCGACAAAAGATTGCCGAAAAGATGACGCTTTCTTGGACAACAATTCCTCATGTAACCCAATTTGATGAAGCGGATATTACGAATCTTTTAGTGTTCCGAAAAAAAGAACTTGGAGAATTTGAATCAAAAGGCATTCGGCCGACGGTAACTGGATATATCATTAAAATTCTTGTGCCACTATTAAAAAAGCATCGCAAGTTTAATGCAACTTACAATGCTCACGCTCAGGAGATACTATATAAAGAATACATAAATTTAGGAATTGCGGTTGATACTGAGCAAGGACTTATTGTTCCTGTGATTAAAAATATAGATACTATGGATCTTGCAACGATTTCAAAAGAGCTGGAAGCGACAGCAGATAAAGCGCGTAAACGAACATTATCTTTTGATGATATTCAAGGAGCATCATTTACGATTTCAAATCAAGGCGGCATTGGCGGCATGCATTTTACGCCGATTATTAATCCTCCCGAAGTTGCAATTTTAGGAATTGGAAAAGCAAAAGAAATGCCTCGAATATTTGAAGGAAAAATTGTTCCACGAACTATTCTTCCGCTCGCTCTTTCCTATGATCATCGTTTAATCGACGGTGCTGATACGGCGA
This sequence comes from uncultured bacterium, assembly GCA_964600515.1. GTDB lineage: Bacteria > Bdellovibrionota_F > JAHFAK01 > JAHFAK01 > JAHFAK01 > JAHFAK01. The sequence continues at coordinate 1,445 of CAZRKD010000021.1, read as the reverse complement.
GATTTATGAAAGATTTTGTGGAAATTTTAGAAACAAATAAGGGATAAATTATGCAGAAGACGAAAACGGATATTGTTGTGGTCGGCGCGGGTCCTGGTGGATATGCCGCTGCGTTTTATGCTCGTGATAAAGGCAAAAAAGTAATATTAATTGATAAAGCCGAGCGACTCGGTGGCGTGTGCTTAAATCATGGATGTATTCCATCAAAGGCTTTACTGCATGCAACTAAGTTAATTAAAGAAGCAAAAGAATCAGGATTTCGTGGCATTCATTTTGGCGAACCAAAAATTAATTTTGATGAAATGAGAGCATGGAAAAATGGAATTCTCGATAAGCTGGGAAATGGAATTCGTAGCTTAGCAAAAAAGCGAGAAGTTGAAGTCATTAATGGCCGTGGCTATTTTGAAGATTCAAGAACATTACGTGTTGAAACAAAAACAGGACAGCAATTTATTGAATTTGATAAAGCAATTGTAGCGGTTGGTTCAAAGCCGGCTTTGCCTAAAACATTTGATTTAGGAAATCCGCGCATCATGACCTCAACTGAGGCACTTGAGATTGAAGAAATTCCAGAAAATATTCTAGTCGTTGGTGGGGGATATATTGGAATGGAATTAGGAACCGTATATTCTACATTAGGTTCAAAGGTCGTTATTGTTGAAGCTCTTGATTCTATCCTTATGGGAGCAGATGCTGATCTTGCACGTTATGTAATGCTCTATGCAAAAAAGAATTTTAAAGAAGTTCGTCTCTCTACTGAAGTTGAAAAACTTGCGACAAGTGGAAAAAAGATCAAAGTAACTTTTAAGAAAAATAATGAAACATTTGATGAAGTGTATGATCGTGTTTTAGTTTCCATTGGACGTAAGCCAAACGATGATGATCTTGGGCTTGAAAATACAAAAGTTACACGTGATGATCGAAAATTTATTACGGTAAATGAAAAACAACAAACGTCGGATCCGAATATTTATGCAATTGGTGATATTGTTGGTGGCACGATGCTTGCACATAAAGCTTCACGAGAAGCGCGAATTGCGGTCGATGCAATGACCGGTGAAAATTCATTGGCGACTTATATTATTCCCGCCGTTGTCTTCACGGATCCAGAAATTGCATGGGCCGGCCTTACCGAAGATGAAGCAAAGCAAAAAAATATCCAAGTTGCTGTGGCTAAATTTCCCTGGGGTGCTTCAGGCCGCGCACTTACGTTTGATAGAATTGATGGCATGACGAAATTAATTATTGAACCAGAAACCGAACGAATAGTAGGAATAGGAATTGTCGGTCATGGTGCCGGTGAACTTATTTCTGAAGGCGTACTCGCTATCGAGATGGGCGCCACCGCATATGACCTCGCTCATTCAATCCATCCTCATCCAACCCTTTCAGAAACTCTCATGGAATGTGCCGAAGTATTTTATGGCCACGCAACGCATGTGGCG
>CAZRKD010000020.1:0-13402 GCA_964600515.1 uncultured bacterium | reverse complement strand
TAAGTTCTGCAATTTTCCATATGGCTTCAATTCTAATTTCAAGAGCGGTTGTCCTTCGTAAGAATTCGAGAACAATGAGCATGATCGCCGGGCCGCTACAAAATGCTGAAGTCAAAAACCGCGGTGCGAGTATCGAAGCATTCCAGTATGGCCTCGCAGCAATGCCATTAAATAAAAATGCCGTAACCGTGTGAATTGAGATTGCAAGCGGTATTGAAAAAAGAATGAGGGGTATTATTAATTTTTTATTGTATTCTTTTTTATTAAAATTACTAAAGAGCATGTAGGTAACAATAAAAAAATTGAGAAAAAAATAGAGATTGAGGACAATAACATCCCATGCAAGAATTGAGCTCGGGAAATTTAATGCGCCGATAAATGGAGCTAAATGCCATGCTCTATCAGGCCTTCCGATATCAACGATGACAAAGAGAAGGCACATGAAAATTGCGCTAATGGCAAGAAGCTCGCCTAATATTGCAATTTCTTTTATCGGCTTCCAATGATAAATGTAGGCTGGAATAACGAGTAAAATCGCGGCCGCGGCTACACCGACTAAAAACGTAAAGTTTCCAATGTAAAACCCCCATGAAACTTGGTCACGCATTGATGTCACAATTAAGCCATATTTTAGTTGATAGAAATATGCACCTAATCCGAGCGTGATCAAAAACGCTAAAAATCCGAGCCAGAGCCAATAGATCTTAGATCCTTTTGTTACAAGCCTCAGAGAGCCTAAAAAAAAGTTGTAAAATTGATTCGTCATAATTTTTATGTCCCATAAAAATAATAAAACTGAGGCTCGGTATTTAATTCTTCTTTAAAAATAAATACTCGTTTATGTTTCATAATTTGCCGTATCTCGCTTTTTTCATCGAGAAGATTTCCAAACTTTCGGGCGCCCACAGGGCAGATTTCAACGCATGCGGGGTATTTACCATTGCGAACTCGTTGAATACAAAAGGTACACTTTTCTACAACGCCTTTGGGTCGCGGACGATTCCCTAAATAATGCGTATTCGTGTTGAGCTCTTCGTTTGGAATTTTGGGTTCAGTCCAATTGAAATGTCGTGCTCCGTAAGGACATGCTGCCATGCAATAGCGGCATCCTATACACCAATCATAATCAATAACAACAATGCCATCGGGTTCTTTCCACGTAGCCTTTACCGGACAGACTTTTACACAAGGAGGGTTTTTGCATTGTTGACACGAGACTGGCATGTAAAAGTGATCGGCGTCCGGGACTTTTTCACGGTCGTAATAGGGGTTTGCTTCCATGATATCAACGCCCTTTGATTTCTCCATTTCAAGCACCCTAATCCAATGAATTTGTGGATCTCGCGATTGATTATTTTCGATGACACATGCATAGACACAGCGCCTACATCCAATACATCGTGAGAGATCGAGCCCATAGCCAAAAAATTCTCCTTCGGATGCTGGCTTTGCCGAAACCGTAAATGGCTTTCCATATTTTGTTTCGTACTTTTTTTCGAGTCGTTCGAGAACCCTTGAGATATCATTGCTATTTAATTCTCTAAAATATTTTTGTATGTAATTTTCAACATATTCTTTTCGGCAGCTATCAATAAAGCCAACTCCCGTGACAAAGCCGAGGACCTTGGTTGCTTCTTTGATAGTCTTTTTGAAAAATTCCCGCCGCGATATTTTTTTGTCTTTATTATTCATGCTTTTTTACTCTCATATATTTTTGTGGCTTTAACGGCGCTGGCTCGGGCTTCAACTCTTTAAAGCGCGGAGAATGAGGATTATGGCAATGGGCACAGAGGCGATACTCTTTTTGTCCATTCCAAAATCCCGTGCGCTTTCCATGAATTCCTAATTTCCAATCACGATACTTGTCTCCATGGCATTGCCCGCAGAGTTTATATGACTCGCTAAAGTCCACTAAACGGCCATCGGCAAGTTTGAGATAATCACGATTATCTTTATTATGGCAATCAAGACACCATCGATTTCCTTCATCATGGTGTAAGATAATGTCCGTATGTTCTTCGAGAATTCGGTGTTTTGCATTTGGCTCCATTGCCGAATGACAATCTGAACAGGGGAATATCCCTTCGGAAAATGGCGGCGGAGGGACTTGAAATTCATTCCCTTTTCCGTTAGTTATATTAAATAATATCAACACAAAAAGAACCAAAGATATGATTATCAAGCTCTTCATAAGAATCTATTATAGACCTTATTTTGCTGATTGAGTATGATAAAAATCATAGAGAGTAATTATTCAAATCATGTGATACTCTCTAAGTATTATTTAAAATATTTTGAGTTAATAATAACATCATTAGGGCTTGGTATAGGGCCTTAAAAAAGGAGAGTCGTATGAAGTTCGTAAAATTAGGTATTGAAGTATTTTGTATCGTGAGTTTTTGTGCAAGCACAATGCTTTTTGCTGAAGGAACCGAACATCCGGGATTAACTATTTTCAAAAGTAAAAAATGTACTACTTGCCATGGCAAGAATCCAAAAAAATTCCCTGATATTCAAGCAAATGGGCTATTGGGCAAAGTTGATATAGAAAAGCTTGCAGAATACTTAGCTCAAACCGTAATGTCATCTGAAGGAAAAAAACACGGAAAAAAAGTCGTCGTAACTCCTGATGAAGCTACACAATTAAAAGAATATATGAAATCAATCCCAAAGAAAGAGGCGGGAAAATAATGAAATACTGTGCGAATTCTAGGGAACCATAAAAGGGGCCCCCTCACCCCTCGACACGAATTATTATTATGCCAATGTGATAACTCAACTATTACGAATTAATGTTCACAAATTTGACATTTTAAAAATAAATAACTATTTTTACTAATGTTGCTTTAAAATGATAATTGTTATTTTAAAGATAAATTAAATATAGGTATTATATGGCTTTAAAATGATAGTAACTCAAATAATGGGAAAAAGAGTGAAATAAGCAAGTTCAGAATCAGAGATAATTATCTGAGATTTTATCTGAAATACATTTATCCAAAAAAAGATTTGATTGAAAAAAATCTATATGAACTAAAGTCCTTAGAGGCATTAGAAAATTATGACATAATTATTGGCTATCAATTTGAAAATTTAGTTCTCAATACTATTCCAAAAATTATAGAAAAATTGGGTTTAACCTTTGATAATATAAAAAGTGCATCGCCTTATTTTCAAAACAAAACGAAACGATTAAAAGCATGCCAAATTGATCTTTTGATAAATACAAAATATAGTATCTATGTATGTGAAATTAAATTTAGGAATAAAATATCCTTACGTATTATTGATGAAGTCAAAGACAAAATAGAGAGTCTCAAAATACCTAAAAATATATCAGTTCGGCCTGTATTAATATATGCTGGAAGTATTGATCCGTCTCTTCAAACCGAAGGTTTTTTTGACGAAATAATTAACTTTGAAGATTTTTTATAATAATTCGAAAACAATTACGAGATAGATAATTGAAACAAAAAAGGCCTGCTCTTACGAACAGGCCCTTTTGTTTACTAGACCCTAGCCACTTCTTCTTAATAGTCCATTCCGCCGCCGCCAGGCATATGGGGCATTTGCGGTTGTTTGGTCTCTTTTTCTTCTGGATTTTCTGCAACCATAGCTTCGGTTGTAAGAAGTAATGAAGCAACTGAAGCTGCATTTTGAAGTGCACATCGGGTAACTTTAGCAGGATCAATAATTCCAGCGGTAACGAGATCTTCATAGCCTTCTGTTGCAGCATTGAAGCCGTAATTGTCTTTGCCATTACGTACTTTATCTACAACAATTGATCCGTCAATTCCTGCATTACCTGCAATTTGTCGTAAAGGTTCTTCGAGTGCTTTTTTCACAATGTTAACACCGAACTGTTGTTCTCTATCTAAAGAAAGCTTGTCAAGTGCGGCGAGTGCTCGTAAATATGCAACCCCACCTCCAGGAACGATGCCTTCTTCAACAGCAGCGCGAGTTGCATGAAGTGCATCTTCAACACGTGCCTTCTTTTCCTTCATTTCAGTTTCAGTAGCTGCACCAACATGAATTACGGCAACTCCACCAACGAGTTTAGCAAGGCGCTCTTGTAATTTTTCACGATCATAATCTGATGTTGTTTCTTCAACTTGCGTCTTGATTTGCTTTACTCTTCCCTGAAGTGCATTCTTGTCGCCTGCTCCATCAACAATTGTGGTATTTTCTTTATCAATCGTAATTCTCTTAGCACGTCCAAGATCTTTTATCGTAATATTTTCAAGCTTGAGTCCGAGATCTTCGCTGATTAATTTTCCACCGGTAAGTGTTGCGATGTCTTCGAGCATTGCCTTTCGGCGATCACCGAAGCCTGGGGCTTTTACTGCAGAAACTTTCAGCGTTCCACGGAGTTTGTTAACAACAAGAGTTGCAAGGGCTTCTCCTTCAACTTCTTCAGCAATAATAAGAAAAGGAGCTCCACTTTGAGCAACTTTTTCTAATATTGGTAAAAGATCCTTCATGGTTGAAATCTTCTTTTCATAGAGAAGGATATAAGGATCATCGAGAGCACATTCCATTCTTTCAGCATCGGTTACAAAATAAGGAGAAAGATACCCGCGGTCGAATTGCATACCTTCAACAACTTCGAGGCTTGTCTCCATGCTCTTTGCTTCTTCAACCGTAATAACGCCTTCTTTGCCAACTTTATCCATAGCTTCAGCAATGATATCGCCGATCATCGAGTCGTTATTTGCTGAGATTGTTCCAACTTGCGCAATTTCTTTTCTATTCTTTGTTGGCTTTGAGAGTTTTTTAATTTCTCCCACAACGGTTTCAACTGCTTTATCAATACCGCGCTTTAAATCCATAGGATTCGTTCCAGCTGCAACAAGCTTTGAACCTTCACGATAAAGGGCTTGCGCAAGTACTGTTGCTGTTGTTGTTCCATCACCGGCTGTATCAGAAGTCTTCGAAGCAACTTCTTTAACCATTTGAGCACCCATATTTTCAAATTTGTCTGAGAGCTCAATTTCTTTGGCAACCGTAACACCGTCTTTGGTGATTGTTGGTGAACCAAATGATTTGTCGAGAATGACATTTCGTCCTTTTGGACCTAACGTAACTTTTACTGCATTTGCAAGGGTATTAACTCCTTTGAGTAATGACCTTCTTGCATCTTCAGAAAATGAAATTTTCTTTGCACTCATATTCTACCTCCTAAATTACTCAATAATTCCGAGAATATCGTCTTCTCGCATAATGAGATGTTCTGTTCCGCCGATTTTAACCTCAGTACCGGCATATTTACTGAATAAAATTTTATCCCCTTTTTTAAGGTCTGGTTTTTGGCAAGTTCCATTTTCGAGAACTTTCCCTTTACCAACTGAAACAACTTCGCCTTCTTGTGGCTTTTCTTTTGCGGTATCTGGGATAATGATTCCGCCTTTGGTCTTTTCTTCTTCATTTAGTCTTTTGACTAAAATCCGATCTTGTAACGGTCTAATGTTCATAACTACCTCCTAAAGATAATACTAATATTGTTGTTCGGTAGCTCATATTGTAGAGCATATCTCGAGTTGCCCTTTTAATGGCTCACGCGAAAATTAATCATTAATTGCTTTTTGTCAAGAGTTATAGGAGAATATAGATCATATGAATACGAAAACAAAAGTCTATCTTATTATAATTATTGTGAATATTGCATATGCGCTTCTCGAAATAACCCCATTTTTTGAAAAGCTCCGTTATGAAAATGCCCTCATACGAAAGGCAGATGTGCTCGGCTATTGCCTTCTTTCATTTGTTATTGTATTCATTATGGGCCTCGAATTACGCCACAAGAGCGATAATATTAAGATTAGTCTTGCATTAGCAGGATCATTTTTATTGGTAACAGCCATAAAAATGTGGACATTGATTAAGATTCTTTAGGAAAAGCAATTGATAAATTTCAATCCATGCTTACAGTAAATAAATGATTTTAGAATTACTCCAATCTATAATCTCGATATTTAACGAGGCATCGCTCTATCTTTTATTTGGATTTTTTATAGCAGGATTTTTGCATATCTATTTACATCCAGATTTTATTGCAAAACATTTGGGCAATGGCAACGTAAAGCCCGTTCTTTTTGCCGCGCTTTTTGGTGTTCCCTTGCCCTTGTGTTCCTGTGGAGTCGTTCCTGCTGCTCTTGCACTAGATAAAAAAGGTGCGAATAAAGGATCTGTCATATCTTTCTTAATTTCAACACCACAATCAGGAGTCGATTCAATTGCACTTACCTATGCGCTTATTGATCTTCCGATGACGATTATCAGACCCATTGCTGCTTTCATAAGCGCAGTCGTAGCAGGAATTGTTACGAATCTTACGGAAAAGAAGGCGGTGCAATCTAAAGCTGTAACTGAGGCATGTGTTATTGATGATTGCTGTAGAGTAGATGAATCTCCGGAAGAACATGCGCATCATCATTCGTTTTTTGAAAAAATTAAATTCGGTTTACGATTCGCATTTATTGATCTTCTTGCCGATATTGCAAAATGGCTTCTTATAGGAATAATACTTGCGGGTGTTATTTCTTATCTCATTCCGGTTGAAGTCATTGAAAGGCATCTTTCCGGTGGCTTATCTTCAATGATCATTATGCTCTTAGCTGGAATTCCTCTCTATATTTGCGCTGCTGCCTCAACGCCAATTGCAGCTGCCTTGATTGCCAAAGGAATGAGCCCAGGAACAGCTTTAGTATTTTTACTCTCAGGCCCGGCAACAAATATTGCAACGATTGTAGTTATTGGAAAAACGCTGGGAAAAAAAGCGACGGCAATATATTTAGGATCAATTGCACTATGTTCAATTGGATTAGGAATTTTCGTCGATTATATCTATTTTTATTTTATGCTCACTCCTGTAACATCAATTGTAACGCATGCCCATGATGGAACTTCTTGGATCAAACAAGCCGGAAGCGTGCTACTCTTTATTTTAATTATCGTTGCGCTTTATAAAGAATGGAAGGAAAAGAAGAAAGTAGAACATCAAAATCATCATCATTAGCAGTTTTATTGCGCTTAATCTCACCGCATGTTCTACATTTATATAAAAGAATATAACCCTTTTTTGCTCTATAATCGATATCAATCACGTTCATAACTCCTCCACATGCATTTTCTCGGTCACCAGGGAATTTATCTACATGAGAAGAGCTCAGGCAGAATCTGCAATGATCTCGACATCCACCTTTAAGTGGAGAGTTCACTTTTTTGCAAACAAAACATATGAATCCTTCATTGCGTTTAGTGAATCGTTTGGTAAACATATTGATGCGTTGATTTTATGATAGTATCTTGTTAGGTTCAACTCATTAAAAAATGATAACATGAAAATATACACTAAAAAAGGCGATACGGGTGAAACGGCACTTATTGGAGGAAAACGTGTATCAAAATCAAGTTTGCGAATAGATGCATATGGAACAGTCGATGAACTCAATTCGTTTGTTGGATTAATCAGAGATCATATAAAAAACCTACACAAGAAAGACAGTTTGGAAAAAATCCAAAATACATTATTTGTCATTGGCTCTTGCCTTGCAGAAGACCCCGAAAAAAAATTCGAAAAACTTCCAAAAATAGGAGATAGCGATGTTGTATTCTTAGAACAAGAAATCGATCGCATTGAGGCAGAAGTACCTCTCCTAAAAGAATTTATTCTTCCAGGGGGTCACCCACTTATTTCGTATTGCCATATTGCTCGAAGTGTTTGTCGAAGGGCAGAGCGTTTATGTGTAGAACTTGCATCATCTGAACAAGTTCCTGTAATCATTATTACCTATTTAAATCGTCTGTCAGATTATTTATTTATGCTTGCACGACATTCTGCTCACGATCTTGGAGTTGAAGAAATACATTGGAATAAATTATGAAGACACTTATTATATCAAGTTCATTAGCTCTCGATTCTCGCTCTTTTATTCTGTGTTCATCGGTAAGTGAAAAATTTAAGACTATGAACGTAAGCACCGAGCTCATCGATGCAAGGAATTTAGAACTTTTTCCCTATCATAGGCATATAACTCCCGACATGGAAAAACTCGCACAAAAGATTGAAAAAGCCGATAATTATATTATTGGAATGGGTGTTCATAATTATTCAGTGAATGACAGCCTCAAGATTATTCTCGATGTTTGCTTTCGAGGAACAACAGGAAAGTTTTTTGGAATTGTGTGTTCCGGTGGCGGTTCGAAAAGCTATTTATCAACGATGCATCTAACACAGATGTGCATGAATGAATGGCAGATGATTCAATTACCACGAATCGTATATACAATAGATTCTGATTTTGATGACGAGAAAATAATTAATGAAAAAGTCATTCAACGAATCGATATTTTCTGTAATGAATTCAAAACAATTGGCGAAAAATTACTGAAGTAATCACTCCTGAACACCAATACTCTTACATGAAACTTTACCCGTATTAAAGACACTGACTTGATTAATTTTGAGTTCAATAACTTCGGGTTCAGTTTGGGAATATGAAGCTGTCCATGCGCCATCGCTGCCTTTTACATAGGTTCTTGTAAGAATATTTTTCATATGTTTGTTATTGGTGAGATCGAGAAAATAGAGAGTAAAATTCTCTACAGTCTTTACGAGATTTCCAGAGCTATCGAGCTCTTGACTATAACTTCCCGGTATTTCAGAGACATCTTTAATTTCAGCGTAGAGTTTAATTACACTATTCGTAAATTTGGGTTGTTTTGAAGTCGCATCAATTTTTTGGAAGTCGAGCGCAAATATAAATGAATCGCCTCCATAGCCGGTTTGCAAGAATACTTGCCGGCCGGCCTCGAGCATTTTTTTCACTTCGCCGACGCCCTCGACACCTTCTTGATTTGCGGCAAGGGTGAGGCGTCCTGTATCTTTACCAACAGAGACAACACCTGATACTTTATTTTCACTATTCCAGTAATCACCTGAATGCTCGCACCACGAACGTTCTATGCGACGATCATAGCTATCGGTATGAACAGGAGTAAAATTAACAGTGTCAGTCGATTTTGAAACTTTAATACGATAGTTGTAATTTCCATAATTTCGATATTCCCACCAATACCATGGATGATCAGAATTCCATTCGTTTGTACAATCTGTCTGATTCTTTGTTACATCAATGGAACATCCATTATCGCATGTTCTACATGCTCCATAGGGAAATGTTGTTTTTCCATACAGCGCTTGAACTTTTTCTTTGGTACAATCTTCTTTTTTGGTAATATCCCGAACATAGTATTCAAAGTTTATCCCTTTTTTATCATCGTGAACACTTACCATACAATATCCATCAGAGGCACTCGGAGCTGGGCCATTCCATCGCTTTCTTGTGCTCGAACCTCCACCTCCGACATTTTCTCCTTTTGGCATACAGAGATCAATTGTATCAAGCGCTTGGAGTTTCTTTAATTCATCAAGAGCTCCAGCCTCAGATTTTTCAACTCTCTGAAGTAGGCCCCAAAAATTATCGGTTTCGCAATAGGGCCCTTCGTGCCGAATTTCAACAATATACGTTCCTGGATCTTTTTTTCTAAATGATCCTGAAATAAATGTTCTATCCTCTGCATCGATAGCAAGATCAGCTTCAGTGGAATCACCGGTGAGTACAATTCCTCCCGATGTACATGAATTTTGATCTTCGCGATTATTATCATCTGCTTTAACAACAATTTTATATGCATTTCGTGGGTCAGTGATTGCATTATGAGACTTTGCTACCCATTCGCGATCTTCTACGATAACATCGGGGCAACTAGCTCCCTTATCACCAAAGGAGATCTCGGGGCTTACAGCAACAAGACTGCCATTCGAATCAATTTGTGCACAGACAAGGGCCCCTTGCGCATTTGTAACTGATTTTTTAGTTGTAATATCTACACAAGCTGATTCATTCGCTGCAGTCACATGTCGATAGGTATCTTTTATTCTACAATGCGATCCTATGTAATAGCGCTCGTCTCCTTGATAATTTGTCTCCCAACCGTGGAGGCATTCCTCGGCTGTATATGATAATGTAGTTTCTAAATACTCTATCTTGTCATTCTCATCGAGTATTGGTTCGCCATTTGCATCTTTCTTATAATCGTAAAGCACGGGGACCCAGCTCGTTCCTGCCGAATCACTTGCACAGTATTCTTGTCCTTTAATAGTACGTAAATCAAAGTGTTCTTTTGCATTAAACCGATAGAGATTTCGTTGCCAATCGTTATTGTCTTTCGAATTGCCAATTGGATCCCTACTCATAAAAATAATTTCCCCGCCGGTTTTTTCACCAGCAATTGTTTTGGTTGTATTAAATGCAACCGGTATATCCCATTCTTTTGAAGTTATGGTTACGAGTTCGTCTTTGGTACTTAAAAATCTAAAGAATGATTCATGAGATCCTCCATCTTCTTTAGATTCAGCAAGCACGTAGAGTCCAAATAAATTTGGTGGCGCTTCGGGGTTTGTATAGAAATAGCGTATCCAAAAATAACTTCCATCAAAGGCTACTTTTCGTCGTGATGGATCTGAAAATGAAACAGTGTTTTCATTGCGATTAGCATTAAAAGTCATAATACTCGGCGGAGCCCATGCTCCATCAATTGCATCAGAAGTAGCTTTATAATATAATTTACCTCCTTGATATTGGAAGAGCTGATCTCCTCCGTCTTTTGTTACTCTGAGCATTGGTTCAATTGAAAAAAGTTCATACCCACCTAATCCATCTTTTTTGTCAACGACGCCAAAGAGCATGCTATTCGTACAATTTGCGGCTCGCCACTCGTCATTGATAAATTCCTCTGCATCTTCTCCACTACAATAGAGTGCGAATTTCTCAGGATCTTTGTCTTTATCAAACCATACCACCGGCTGTGCCGTTGCAAAGGCCATCATGCATTCGGTTTGTCCCGATTCATTTGTAAAGGGAAAAACTGCGACATCAGTAATTGTTGGAAATTCCTCCCTTGGTTTTCCATTATTACAATCTGGATTATCTTCCGGGCACTCTTCTTCTGCGCCAACTCCCAAGAGTTTTATAATTGGTTCAAATCCTGTTTCACGTATCCCAAAAAGACCTCCACCCGATGAACTAAAATCACTCACTGCTAATTTTGCCTTACCCTTTGCCATGCCATGTATTGCGTTTGCAGATGGAATTGCCCCTGGAATTGCCTCGGTCATACTTGGTATTGCGCTGGGCAATGCTTCATCGGTTGTAACCAAGCCTTCTATGTCTTTTGCGTCTATAGAAATTTCGGCATTTGAGATATTATATTGGCTATTGTCTCCACCGAAAGGGTTTCCATTGTTTTGATTATCGTCTTGATGCCCTTTAAATGGACAACCTACGATAAAGAGAGATGATAGTATCAAAAATAATATACGCATACATTAATACCTTTCTATCATTAAATGTAGCATATTTTAAAACCAAAATCAGTGATCTTTATCACCTCGATAAAAAAATTGATAACTCATTAAAACCTAAGTACTATTCTCGGTTATAATGAAAAAATATCTTATAATTTTAATTTTATTTCTTTTCTCTTCACTTTCATTTGCATCCATTGTCCAACTTGAAGTTTCTGGGAAAACTGATACCCCAATGTATAATAAATCCAAAGCACGAAAAGTTGCCCTCTACAATGCATTTGTACGTGCATTCAAAAAAATAATGCTTGAAGATATTGCAGATGAAAAGATATTAGAAGCAAATAAAAAAATACTTACCAAAAATATTTATTCAAACTTCAATGCCTATATTGCCAATTATACGGTCTTAGAACAACGCTTGAGCGATACCAGTTTTGAAGTCATCGTACGTGTATCAGTTAAAAAAGATAAGCTCGAAGAAGACCTCCGAAACCTTGGACTTCCCTATTGGACACAGAGTAAACAAACTAATTACACTATTATCGTAAGTTTATTATATTTCAAAGAGTATGCCGACATAGAATCTTTCAAAACGCTCTTGAGTTCAATTAAAGGCATTGAAAAAATTCAAGAAAAATCGGTAATAAAAGTTGGCAGTGATAAGAAGATGAGCTTTTCTTGTATAAGTAATGCACCGGTAAAAAAGATGATTACTGCTATACAAGAAGCAAATAGAGAGTTAGAATTAGTTGCATCTGAGGGAAATAATGTAAGTTTTAAGACAAAAAGAGATTAGGAGGTTTGTATGTCTAAAATAAAAAATATTCATGCCCGTGAGGTCCTTGATTCTCGTGGTAATCCAACAGTCGAAGTTGATGTTATTACTGACGAAGGAGTATACGGGAGAGCAATTGTTCCATCAGGAGCTTCGACAGGAAAATTTGAGGCACTCGAATTACGGGATCAAGACAAACGCTATCAGGGAAAAGGTGTACAAAAAGCTGTAGAAAACGTTAATGAAATTATTGCCGAAAAAATCCGGGGCATGGACGTAACAAATATTCAAAAGATCGATACGACGCTCATAAAACTCGATGGAACCGAAAACAAATCCAAACTCGGCGCAAATGCGATGCTGGGAGTGAGCCTCGCCTGTGCATATGCGGGAGCAGAAACTTCTTGCCTCCCTCTCTATTCATTTATTGGAGGTGTTCATGCAAATCTTTTACCAACGCCAATGATGAATATCTTAAACGGCGGTGCTCATGCAGATAATAACGTCGATATTCAGGAATGCATGATCATTCCCTATAATGCATCAAGCTTTCGCGATGCACTTGAAATGGGCGCAAATACTTTTCATACATTAAAGAAAGTCCTGTCTGAAAAAGGCCTTTCGACCGGCATTGGTGATGAAGGAGGTTTTGCTCCATCGCTATCATCGAATGAAGCAGCGCTTGACCTCATTATACAGGCAATTGAAAAAGCAGGCTATAAACCCGGCGAAGATATTGGTATTGCACTCGATGTTGCGGCAAGCGAATTTTATTCAGGTAATGGGACGTATACCTTCAAAAAATCTGATAAGAAAAAACGCGATATCTCGAACATGATTTCATTTTACGATGGCCTTGTGAATAAATATCCAATTGTATCAATCGAAGATCCAATGGATGAAGAGGATTGGACAGGCTGGAAACAATTCACCGAACACTTTGGTAAAAAAATTCAAATCGTTGGCGATGATATTTTTGTAACGAATACCGAGCGGATTAAACGAGGGATTGAATCAAAGATCGCCAATGCAGTTCTCATTAAGCTCAATCAAATTGGAACGCTTACTGAAACCTTGAATGCAATCGAACTATCTCATCAAGCATCGTATCGAACGGTGATCTCTCATCGCTCTGGTGAAACCGAAGATACAACCATTGCAGAACTTAGCGTAGCCGTAAATTCTGGCCAGATCAAAACCGGCTCTTTATGCCGAACCGATCGCATTGCAAAGTATAATCAATTATTACGGATTGA
>CAZRKD010000019.1:12413-14029 GCA_964600515.1 uncultured bacterium | reverse complement strand
TAATAAAGATCGAATACAAAGCCAGGTTATGGACTCTCTTATTCATCCAGTTTTTATGGCTTTGATTCCGATATATCATTTTCAAAAGTATGATTTGTCTACGGGCACCGCTGTAGAAGCATATTTAAATAATGAGGATATTAAAATAGGATCCTCTCTCAGTTCATGGATAAATGCTCTAGAAAAAGCTCTAGATTATCCTAATATAGAGTATATCCTTTCTAAGAAAAGTAAAGACAGAATAATGACCTATGGGGGTTCATTATATGCTTTATTCTGCAAGGGCGGATTAGATCAATTACTCGCAATGAGGGCACCAGAAAAAGAGAAGAGACCTCTTTTATATGATATCGTCAATGATACTTACGGCCGTGATGCGAATCTTAAAGTCGATAAAAAAAGTATGCAGCAAATAATCAAAAAAGTTATCTGCAACCTCTTAAGAATCGAATGGAGGTTAGTATTCATGAAAATATATAAGATTTTCTTCTTAATCATTCTTCTTGCTCTTGCCTTTGGCGGCTGTAAAAACACGAAGGAAAAGCCAAAGCCAAAAGCTGAGACTCCAAGCGGGGCAGATAGTACTAAAAATGACGCTGATAAAGATTCTATAGAAGATTCTAAAGATAATTGTCCTAAAATCGCCAATAAAGAACAGAAGGATGAAGATAAAGATAAAGTAGGCGATGCATGTGATAATTGTCCCAAAAATGCAAATACTGACCAAAAAGATACAGATGGAGATAAGATTGGGGATGTCTGCGAGAAGCCAGAAGAGCCAAAGCCAGAATCAGAAAAACCAAAAGAAGAACCTGCAAAAGATGATGCTGATAGTGATGGCAAAAAAGATTCAGAAGATAATTGCCCCAAAGTTGTAAATCCTGATCAAGCTGATAAAGATGGAGATAAAGTCGGTGATGCGTGCGATAATTGCCCTGATAAGTCAAACCCTAAACAAGAAGATACGGATAAAAATGGAAAAGGAGATGCTTGTGACAAACCTGCTCCAAAACCCACTCCGATAGTTCCATCAGAAGATTCTAAAAAAACAACGCCTCCTGAACCAAAAAAGGAAGAACATAAGATTGAGAACCCAAAGAAAGAAGAACCTAAACCAGAAGAACCTGCATTCAAGCTCGAAGATCTTCAGGGTGAATGGTATATACCGCGTGAGATTTTCTTTGACAGAAAGAATGCCACAAATACTGTCCCCCCTAATCCTGAAATAGCAAAAAAGTTTGCAGGATTTGACCTGAACAAAAAACTTAATGTCCTCAAAGGAGAACAGAGAGATTTATTTGTTGTTTCAGTAAAAGAAGGAAACCTTGAAGGGAAATATTATATTCCTTGGGAAAGTGGAAAAGTCGAACCAATTATTATGGACGTTAAGGGAAATCCGACACAAAAAGATAGCATAGAATTTTTATTTGCAGCTCCAAAAGACGTACAAGACAAAGTATGGTATCCTTTACTCATGGGATCGCTTATAGCTGTAAAGCTGACGTATGACACGAAAAGTAAAAAGAGCGAACTTACTTTTGCAAAGCCAACGCCAACAGACGGAATCCTCTATACAGAAGCGAGTGATTATGGTTATGGATATTGTGTTGTCCCCG
>CAZRKD010000019.1:0-12403 GCA_964600515.1 uncultured bacterium | reverse complement strand
AATTAGAATTGAACAAAAAAAAAAATATCTTTAAACTTCTTTCGGAAAAAAAGAAGAAGAAATACCTCGAGAAAATAGCAAAAAAGGGAAATTTACCCGATACAAAAGAAAGAAAAAAATGTTTCTATGGAATTATTGTAAGTTATAATAATGAAATGGATACTTTCTTTGGAAATCTCATATCTCCTATATCTGATATCATCATTACACCTAAAAGAACAAACTTCGTTGATGCTACAGGCGAAGATGCCCAGAAGAATAAAAAAATGAAATTTCTTGAGTTTACCCGTGTTAACCAAACGATGGGAAAAAAACTTGATAGTAAATTAATCATCGACGTTACGGATTTTAACAAAGACAAAACGAATAAAATTCCTTTTGATTTGATCTTAAACAAATAAAGAAAACCTCAAAAGCTTACCCTTCGTAATCTTCAAGCTTATAATCCTGAATCTTATAGATGAGCGCACGATGGCTTATTTCAAGGACTTTGGCGGCTTGGGTACGGTTGCCTTGGGTTTTTACTAAGGCTTTTTTGATAAGTTCTACTTCGATATTTTTAGTCGCTTTCTTGATCGATAATTCATCAAATGAAGTAGTTATCTTCCCTGATCGTCGACGATCGCGTATCGTATCAGGAATGTTTTCTAATTTTATTTTATTTGATGTTGTCAAAACCATGGCTCGTTCAATAGTATTTTCAAGTTCACGAACATTTCCTGGCCATGTATGCTTCAGCAGAATTTCAAGTGCTTCTGGTGTAATACCCGAGATTTGCATATTGAGTTTATTGTTAAATTTCTGAATAAAAAATAAGACAAGTGTCTCAATATCTTCTGGTCTTTCACGCAATGAAGGAAGAGATATGGGCAGAACATTGAGTCTATAAAAAAGATCTTCGCGAAAACTGCCACGTTCAACCTCTTCATGAAGGTCCTTCAAAGTAGCAGCAATTATCCGAACATTAATTTTAATTGAACTATTATCTCCGATACGTCTAATTTCTTCTTCCTGCAGAGCCCGTAAAAGCTTCACTTGTAAAAGAAGCGGCAACTCACCAACTTCATCTAAGAAAAGCGTTCCATTATTTGCTTCTTCAAATAAGCCTTTCTTTGTTCGATGTGCACCGGTAAAAGATCCTTTCACATGGCCAAATAATTCGCTCTCAAGAAGATTCTCAGGAATCTCACCGCAGTTAATCGTTATAAATGGCTGATCTTTTCGTAAGCTTGAGTAATGAATCGCTCGCGCAATAAGCTCTTTTCCTGTTCCCGATTCGCCCATGATAAGTATCGTTGTTTTGTAATCGGTAATCTTTTTTATCGTATCAAAAATCGAAAGCATTAATTTACTTTTAGCAATAATATTTTCAAATGAATATTCGGTACTTTGGCTCCCCGCTTTCTCGCTTTTTCCGGGAAGATACGACAAGAGATTTTTATAACGCAAAATTATTTTTTTGAGCGACCAAATCAATTCTTCATCGCGAACCGCTGTCGAAATAAAATCATGAGCTCCTAATTTAATAAAATCGAGCGATTCCTGATAACTAATAGTCGGCACAAAAAATACAAGGGGAGATGCAACATTTTGAGACTGAATAAAGCTCAAAAATTCATCAATTTTACTAAACCCTTGAACTTCTTCACCGCAAATAACTGCATCGAAATACTCTTTTTTAAATATTTCTTGCAACTCACTCGCATTTTGAGCAATCTTTAAGGTAAAGTCGTTTGAGAGTAAGGTTATAAGCCGACGCGCATAATCAGAACGAGTATTAATAATGAGCAGTTTTTCCATATATATTTAATTATAAATGAGTTATGCAAACTTTTCAACTACTTTCAACAAAATCTGAATGAAATAAATGCACAAACAGTCTAATGTACAGTATTTACAGGATCACAAGCTTATGAAAATTATTCATAGGTACTTACAGATTGGAGGCGATTATTGCCTTGGAGTACTTCAGCGATACGCTCTTTTAAATGCTGCATTCCAGCAAAATAAGGGTCATGAGCTATAAGTTTCTTCCAATAAGCTATTCCGGTATCGCGTTTTTGTAAATCATAGATATGTACTATTCCCAAATTAAAAAGTGCTTCTGTATTTTTATTATTATTACGAAGCGCATTTTGAAAGGCTTTTTCAGCAGATACAAAATCACTAATTTTTCGATAGCTAATGCCTTGATCAATAATAATCGATGAATCAAATGGTATTTCGGCAAGAGCTTTTGCATAATAACTTATAGCCTCAACAAAATTCCCTTCATCAAATTTAATATTACCCAATTGTTTATTAAAGAAATATGTTTTAAAGTTGAGTTTTTTATTCTTTTGTCTCGCTTCTTTAAGTAAGCTTAATAACTCGATAGCCGAATCTTTTTCAGAGAGAAATTCTTTCTGTTTCTCAAGTGGAGCAAGATAGCTAAGCGCACTCGAAATATCATTCTCGGCAATGAGTATGCTCACTGCAATATTATATCGAGCAGTCATATCATCTTTATTAAGAGCGAGAAGTTTTTTGTAGGTCTCAATCGCCTCTTTATAATTATTTATATTTCGGTATGTATCGGCAAGAAGAGACAGGATCTTTACATTGGTACTGTCTTTTTTCATATATAATTCTAACATCGTAAGCGTTTCTTGGTATCGCTCGGTACTCGATAAAAGAATAGCTAAATTATACACCACTTCTGCATTATGTGGTTGTAGTCCGTATGCCTTCTGAAGTATGGGTAATGCCTTATTCGTAAGATCGCTATGAATATATGCGCGTGATAATTCCATCAAAAGACCAATATTATTTGGGTCTTTTTCGAGCGCTTTTTCCAGATTTTCAATCTGCTGTGCCATATGTTCTTTATTTTGGAACAAATGTTCATGCCCAGCATGCCCAGGAATATTTGCAAGATCAGTCATGTCCATACCTGTATGAGGATTGCCTTCTGGTATACTTTGAGCCTTTTCTTTATTGCATGAAAGAAGCGCTAATAAAAAAAGTACTATGCTGACGTGTTTCATCGTATCTCCATTCTTTAAAATCTTACTAATACTCGTCCCTGCAACGTAATTGCTTGGCTTGCACCCTCTTGATTAAAGACACTCTTTGCCTGGGAATCAAAGATTCCCCCGGGAATAAAATGCGCAAATGTTAACCCAAGATTCAGTTCTTTTCTGACATCTAAACCAAAATCAAAATTATACTCTACTCCATAATTTTTTTGTGACGTAAAAAGGAGTGTCCCTGCATTATTAGGATCATATCCAATCGCTGGATTCTTAAGTGCGTAAGCATTGATAACATTGAGATCAATGTGAAAAATATCGCCGAGAGTTACGCCAGCAAATGCTCGATAATAAATGGCATTCGAAACCGCGCCAACTGCCTCAGGTGCTGAAGCTGCATTGGTATTTGCGGTATTAAACGAATCAAATCCAGGGCCCCCGGGTAATGCTTCTTCAAATAAGAGATATCCGACATTATAATCGCGATTAAAGGAAATAGTGTTAATGCTTGTTGTGTTTGAAGGCCCACTCTCTGTGCCGCTAGAGAATCCGGCCTCAACCCCAAAGCGAAAGAGTGAAAGACGTGCAGTATTTCGAGCGACCCAGTTAAACGCCGAAAGATCTTGTGATTGGCTATCCCCTTGAAATGTCGTAAATTCGCCCTCAAACGTATACCATAAATAATTAAAAGAAGGATATACATCAAATATCCATTCTGTTGTATCCGTAATGCTTTGCCATCGTCGGGAAATCATCGTAAGGAATTTCTCTCTGTCATCGTCAATACCCGCCTTAATAAAAAATCGAGTCACATCATCTGCATTGGTATCAACTCCGCTTGATTGATTTGTTAATTGAAATTCTTCGTCGAACTCTGCGTCTTTATCGCCGCCAAAGGCAAGTACATAGCCTTGGTAACCCGTCTCAAATGATATACGATCTGCGACATCACCAAAATTCGAATCATAGCCATCACCACCATTTTCAGTCATGCCAAGACCAAAATGAGATGGCTGCCTTCCGATTTTAAGAATGCCAATGGGAGTAAGTATATTGATCCAAAGCCGTTTTACGAGAATAAGCGATCCAGTTTTCTGGCTGCCCGATAATGCTAAGATATCGACACTCGGATCCTCGGCAATTTCAGGTGCAGCGCTTGCTCCACTTGCAGATGATTGATAAAAACTCGGATTTGCTGCAAGAGTCCCTGTCGTAGGATTCGCCCCAAAAAATTCATTGTCGAGAAGATCAAAGGTCGAATCAATCGAAACATAATCACTAACCGTAAATTCAGAGTTCAGCCTAAATCGTTGATTCCATAATACCCGATAATCATTTAATTCATTGGTTCCGAGATGGAGATTTTTAAATAGATCTCCTCGAGCACGGTAATAGCCGGAAGCATTGATGTCGAATGCAACGGCCTTCGTACTTACTACTATTATAAAAAGACAGCAAATAAGTTTTTTTATACGCATGTTTTAGATCGCAGATCGTTGATGTTTGATGACGGTTCAAAACTAAGATCCGACATCTAGCATCTGACACCTACTTCGGTACTTTCTTCCAATCGTTTTTAAATCGTTCGATTCCAATATCAGTTAATGGATGTTTTACTAATTGTTCAATAACACTATAGGGCATTGTAGCAACGTGAGCTCCCATACGAGCAGCATCGAGAACATGAATAGGATTTCGAATCGAAGCCACTAATACTTCGGTTGGAAAATCATAGTTATTATAGATATCAAGAATTTGCCCTACGATTTCCATTCCCACGTGTGAAATATCATCGAGGCGTCCTACAAAAGGACTCACAAAAGTCGCACCAGCACGAGCAGCAAGAAGCGCTTGTGTCGGACTAAAAACAAGAGTAACGTTTGTTTTAATTCCTTGTGATGACAATGTCCTTACTGCTTTTAACCCATCGATTGTCATAGGAAGCTTTATCGTAACATTCTTATGAATTTTTGCACGCATGAGTGCCTCTTTCATCATGTCATCGTAGGTCTCTGAGAGCACTTCAACGCTAATAGGCCCATTAACAATTTCACAAATCGTAGGAACAATTTCTTCTAAACGCTTGCCTTCTTTGGCTATGAGCGAAGGATTCGTCGTAACTCCATCAACCATACCAACTGAATGAGCTTTTTTTATTTCTTCTATATTTGCAGTATCTATAAAAAATTTCATAGCTCTCCTTTATTATTTTGTTTTGTCTTTCTCATTTTCATAGTCGAGAGCCCACTAGACCCGAATATAAAAATGAGAAAGACAAAACAACAAATATGCTAAAAATCGAGAATGAGTCAAGCTGAGAGTTGATTTTATTTTTTTTTGACTATAGAAGAGAGCAATGAAATACATTATTATATTACATCTTTTTGCCTTTCTTATAAATATTTGGTTTGGATATTTGAGGCACGATAAGCGAAAATTTTCGCTTGCATGGTTTATCTATATCCATCTTTCAATCCCGCTTATTGTTCCCTTGCGTCTCTTCTGGGGTATCCATCCAATGTATATCCCTTCTCTTATTATATGTGCAATTGGTGGCCAGCTTGTCGGCGCACGATTTATTTCTAAGTGTATAATAAAAGAAACTAAATAATTACTTCTTGTTTTCCTTCTTGTAATTATGCTCATAAGCAGATACACTATGAAAGTAAGGAATCTATGAGAAAAATACTTGTTGTCGAAGACAGCCAAACAATTCGAAAAGCTATTGAAATAGCTTTGAAGGCTGAAGATTATCATATAGCTTTTTGTAGCAAAAGCGAAGATGTTCTCCCTCTGGTTAATGAAATTATTCCCAATGCAATTTTAGTAGATATTCGTATGGATGAGAAAAGTGGCTACGATATTTGCAAAGAATTAAAAGAACAGGAAACCGTAGGGAAGCTTCCGGTAATTCTCATTGGCGCTGAGGAATTTTTTGAAGAAGCAAAGGCCAGGGAGTGTGATTATGATGGATTTATTACAAAGCCATTTTTAACAGAAGAACTTATCAAATCTCTCGATGTTATTATTAAAAGAAGCCATAAACTCTTTCCCGAAATACAGGAAATCAGTGAACGACAAACGATTGCTCCTTCCGAACCATATACTATGCCTGTTGCACCTGCTGAAATACCATCTGGATCTATAGATACGACCGAAGGTGCTCCTACGAGAGAAATGATAAATCAGATTGAATCAGACACGCGTGATAGTGCGGTTGCGTACCAAGATCTTTTTGATACAGACGCACGTTCAATCACTGCAGAAACACAGGCGCCTAGTGAACAAGAAGAGATAAAACAAGAGGAATCTTCCCCTGAAGAAGTAATAGAACCACAAGAAAATTATGGGGAGATAGCTGAATCGCCTGCACATGAGGATAGAGATGAACAAGAAGTTGCTGATGAAGTACCTCATGAAAAAGAAAACACAGAAGATCTGCCTCCTGAAAATGTTGAACCCGTTGACAATGAAGATGCAGAAATAGATGATGATGAAGTAATTCGACAGATCGACACATTCACCTCTGATGATTATGATGATGAAGTTTCTGAGGTTAAAATAAAAAAAGAAGAGGCCTCTTCTAAAAGCGAAGAAAAAACCGAGATGTCTCAAAAACCACCAGAGAATAAGCTTAAGGACCAGCTCTATGAATCTCTTGACAAAGAAATCAAAAACTTTGTTGCCTCTCTCGATAGACAAGAAATTCTTTCAGAAATTAAAAGAATGTTTCAGGATTCATTTGAGAGAATGTGTAAAGAAATTCTCCCTGATATTGCTGAACGCCGGGTAAAAGAAAAACTTGAAGAAATTCTCAAAGAAAAATCTTAATACAATTCAAAATATCGATCATGTTCCCAAGAATGTACGCGAGAAATATAATTATTCCACTCGAGAACTTTTGAATTATAGAAATGATTAAAGATATGATCTCCAAGTGTTTCGGTGAGAAGATCGTCTTTTTTTAAGAAATGAAGTGATTCACGTAAATTAGGAGGAAGCGCATCGATTCGGTAACGTCGTTTTTCACGTTCACTCATAGTAAAGACATTCTTATCCACCGGATCTGGAGGCGTCATTTTATTTTTAATTCCATCGAGCCCTGATTTAAGCATTACAGCAAAAGAGAGATAGGGGTTACAGGTGGGATCAGGCATACGTAGTTCCATTCTCGTTCCTTTGCCACGACTTGCAGGGATACGAATCAGCGGACTTCGATTCTTCTCGCTCCATGCAAGATTAATCGGCGCTTCATAACCAGGAACAAGCCGTTTATATGAATTGACTAATGGATTGGTAATCGCGCACATGCCTTTTGCATGCTTTAAAATTCCTGCAATATACTGACGCATGAGTTTTGATAAACCAATTGAATCTTTTGGATCATGGAAGAGATTATTTCCATTTTTATCAAAAAGCGATTGATGGCAATGCATCCCAGAGCCGTTAATTCCAAATACAGGCTTGGGCATAAACGTTGCGTGGAGGCCATGTTTTGATGCAATTTTTTTCACGACCAATTTAAATGTTATAACATTATCTGCAGTTGAAATAACATCATCATATTTGAAATCGATTTCATGTTGTCCATCAGCAACCTCATGATGCGCAGCCTCTACTTCAAATTCGAGTTTTTCAAGCGCTTTTACAATGTCTCTTCGAGTAAGACTTCCAAGGTCTTGAGGAGCCATATCAAAATATCCTGCTTTATCGTGAGTCTTGAGTGTTGGTTCTCCTTCTCCATTTCGATAGAATAAAAAGAATTCAGCTTCAGGCCCAACGACCATATAATAGCCAAGCTTTTCAGCCTCTTTAACTACTTGTTTTAAAATAAATCGCGGACAACCTTTAAATGGAGTTCCGTCGGGATTATGTACATCGCAGATAAGCCGCGCGACTTTGCCGCTTTCATCTTCCCACGGAAAAATTCTAAATGTTTTATAATCGGGAATTAAAAGCATGTCTGATTCTTCAATGCGGGTAAATCCATCAATCGAAGAACCATCAAACATTACATCGCCATTTACTGCTTTTTCAAATTGAGTCTTTGGCACTTCAACGTGTTTACATATTCCAAAGATGTCAATAAATTGCATTTGGAGATAATCAATTTTCTCTTCTTTGAGGGTCTTCAAAATTTCATTCTTTTCCATTACGCTCCTTTCATGTGTTGTAATTATTAAAAATGGGATGATTGTCATAATAAGCATTTTTGTCAATATTTTTATTTCAATTTTGTAATTTTATGAGTTTTTTTGAAAATATGAATTATAAATAACACAAAAAATTCCTATTTTATGTATCAATATTTCTTACTAGCATTATGGTAAATCATTGAACAGAATGTATATCATTTTGTAAAATGATTTGCCATAATGCATATTTTTTGAGACTTTACACAAATTGCTGAAAGTCGCAGTTGTGGGTAAGAAATTGCCTATTTTAAATAGTATCATCGAAGCATCCTTTGTAACTTGTTGTTTTTAAAGCGTAAAAACATGCTATAATTCGGTATTTTCGGCATGAAATTTGCAGTTCATTGTTATATATGAGAATTATCGCTATTGGTGTATCTCTATTTATCCTCATAAGCACAGGATGTAAGAATAGTACCGATATAGTTATTGGGGAAAAAGAGATTACCAAAATTGATCTCAAAGAAAAAGAATCAACGATTTATTTTAGTGAATCTGAAAATGAAACTAAATATAATATGGTCATTATTTCTGCCCCTAAAGACGATGAATTTCAGGATATCAGCATTAACGTTGATTTTGAACCGGGCAATAAAGAACCATCATCGGAATCGATAATGTCGTATGATGAGAATTATAATGATAGTTCAGAGGATATGGCAGAAACATTGGAAGAATCGTTTACACTGCGAGAAACAGATGATCTTCCGCCTAAAAGAAAATTCAATATTCCCGAAGATTCAAGCGATGAACTATTCCCAACAGAAAAAATTGGAGAAAATGAAAACTTTGTCCTCTATAAAGATGAACGCGTAAGCAATAATTTCGATAAAGACGAATATTTCAAAGCTTTAGAAAACATCGAATATCGTTTAAAGCATTTTGCAGGGGATGTTTCCGACGAAGACCAAAACGGCGGCAGAATCATTTTTGTTTTTACCAAATTTGATAAAGAATACCTCGGGGGTGTCTTTCATACCGAAGATCTGGGAGAAATTCTCTATATTGCAGGACAAAATAGTCTAATGACAATCTTTTCTAATATGGCACATGAATTTTTACATGCAATTCATTATAATTACCAACATATCATACCGACAAAAAATAAAAAAAAGAGCGAAAATATCCAAGAAGCATTTGGAATCAAAGAAGGATTAGCTCATTTGATGGAAGATTTATGTGGCTATAGCGGAAATTTAATAGGCCATGTAGCTCGATATCTTGCAAATATTTCGACGACATCACTAAAGGCATTTCCCCCTATGGTAACTGGAGAAAGTGGATCAAATTTCGAAAATAGTACAGATGAAGAAGTGGAATGGAACCGAAGAATTCGCGGAGGAAATTATTTATTTTTTCGTTATCTCTATGAACAGCTTGGAGAAGATATCTTTATAATACAAAATAATGAATTACACATCGAATCTAATCGCGGCGGAGATTTCATCCGCGCACTGATTCAATCAACCGAAGTAGGATATGAAAAAATAGAAAAACTGTTCGGACGACCTTTTGAGGAACTCTTGCTTAATTTTGGAATTACACTTTCTATAAAAAAATCAACAAAAGATGAATACGCATTTAAAGAGCCACAAAAGGACGAAATTACCGGCAATACTCGAGGAGTAAAAATCTATAGCGATGAATCACTGGAATTTGATGATAAACAACATGGAAAGCTTAATGGCCCTGCTATTATTCCATTACAAAAGAAACAAGATCTCAAAGTACCTCATTATGGAGTTATGATTTTTAGCTTCACGGTTCCCAAACGATATGCTCGAGAAATGAGTATGAAGGTGAGCATCAAAAATACAAAAGCAAATATCAAAGTAGGCTTTGTTCCGATTCCGTAAATGTATTTGCTCCTGTTTAGGCAATCATAATTCTATTGCAATTTCCTCAAGAGTTTATTACATGTGCCAAAATTATGCAGATGAAACTCTACAATAGATTTATAGCCATGGCTATCAGTCTTGTCGTATGGATATTAATTCTTTCATCTTCTATTTTCGCCGGAGATCCAAAAGTAGAATTTTTTGAAGAAGATGGTCAGCAGTATATTCGTGTCGATATAGACCCTTTCGTGCTCTCGGAAGAATCGGAGGAGAACACCCCTATTCTTCTTATTAATAATGAAACAGCAGGGAATGGAAAATATAAACCAAAAATACGGGAATTAAGAAATTTCTTTTATACTCATAATATACAATATGATGAAATTCTTATTGATCGTAAACTATCAGTAGAAGAGAACTCGAAACGAATATTCGAAAAAATACAAGCGTTAAATAGACGTTTTAATAAACCGATTGGAATTGTTATTTCAGGTGGAGATGGAACATATACGAAAGTTACATCAGGAATATTAAATCACTGTAATTGCTTAACAGAAATTCCAGAATTCGAGACATTTGACAAGATGATAGCATTTATAGCTGCACCTCCTAAAACAGGATCGGCTAATGATATTGGAAATATTATGGGCAGCTCTAAAAATATGGAGAAGTATGTTGAAGCTTTAGAACAAGGGCCGATACTACCGATTAGATTTCCACTGTTGAGGAAAGGCCCAGAAGATGATCCTTCTTCAATTTCCTTTCATCTAGAAACTGGAGGAGATCTTTCTGGAAGTTTGTTTCAAGAAGCAGAAAAAACTAAAGGTGATAAAGCAACGTGGATAACACGAAGATGGCCAAGGCTATCGTATTTTTATGGATTACCAATTGCGATTATTAAAGCCACAACAGAAGAATCGATTTTTCACTATAAACTCACGGTTAGAAAAAATGAAAAAGTTATAGCAACCGAGGAGAATGAATCAATTCTATATGGTCTTGCAAGCTTGCCTATTCTTGGATCAATTGGAACAGTTGATAGGTGTCGTTCTGGGACAGGAGAAATAAATCCTCAGCTCATGTTCATTAATGTAAGACCTATTAGGAAGAATAAATTTGTACAAGTAATACAAAGAATGCCATTTTTATTCCAACTCTTTGGAACTAAGCTTACTAAGTATGTTGGCTTCGACCCCTATAAATCAAAGTTTTTTAATGACCTTACAAAAAGAGTCTCACTTGTAGATCAACTGCCGATAGAAGGAACTTCTGATACGGTTATTACGATTGAGGTAACGAAAAAAATACACGATTCATCTGTTGAATCTCAAACAGATTTTGCAATAGTAAGCGCAGGAGAAAATGGAACGCTTCAACAAGTAGAAGAAACAACGGGAAATGTTTATTATGAAAAAATTATTGTTTCTTTTCCCGATCGCCCCAATGCAAAGATCCGCGTAAGTCGTACATCTCATTTGTTTAAAGAACATGAGAAAGAACATGTTACATTAGTAATTCAAAGATTTGAAAATCTTTATAAGCAACTTGAGGCTATTCAAAAAAAACAGGGCTACATTTCAATGAAACCAGGAGAGAAAACAAAGATTATTATTGAACTTGAAAAATTAATAAATATGGACCTAAAAAAAGAAGAGAGAAGAAAGATCGAAGAACTTATCTCTCGATTTAAATCTTTCTTTAAAGCTTTTGAGAAAATTATACCTCTTCCAATGAGGCAATGTAGACTATTTTAATAAAAGATGAGAAAAATAAACATTAATACAATTTATTCAATTTTGAAAAAACACGTCAAAGATTACAAAACTCCTGTAGTTGATTTTATTAATATCCAAACGCGTGATCCATTTAAAGTTTTGGTTTCAACAATTCTTTCGGCGCGGACAAATGATGTAACAACGGGTGAAGCTTGTCAGCGGCTTTTTAAAAAAGTTACATCGCTTACTGATTTAGAAAATATTTCCGAAAAAGAATTAGCAAAGCTTATTTTCCCGGTTGGATTTTATAATACAAAAGCACGGCATCTCAAAGAATTGCCACTAATAATTGCATCGGAATTTCAGAATAAGATTCCCGAGTCAGTTGATGAACTCGTAAAATTGCCCGGTGTTGGTCGAAAGACTGCCAATCTCGTTGTCGCTGTTGCATTTAATAAACCTGCAATTTGTGTCGATACGCATGTCCATAAAATCATGAATCGCTTGGGATATATCAAAACCAAAACGCCTTTTGAAACAGAAAATGCTTTACGAAAAAAACTGCCACAGAAATACTGGACTACGATTAATTCAATGCTTGTTTCTTTTGGTCAATTTCTCTGCCGGCCTATTTCTCCGCATTG
>CAZRKD010000018.1:0-14047 GCA_964600515.1 uncultured bacterium | reverse complement strand
TGCTGCTAGATAGTCTATAAAACATATCTCTGCATCGTGACGCTTGAATGGATGACGAAAAAAATAAGAAAAATGTAAAAATCATACATATCCTATTGAGTCTATATTTTTGCATTTTAACTGTTTCCCCGGAAATTTCTAATATGTTCTCGAAAAAATTATCATTAGAAATGAAAAAAGTAAAGAAAATTATTGACACAAAATATATTTACTTGTTAAATTTCTAGGGATATAAATCTTTTATTTTGGGCGACAACAAACTATGAAAAAATACAATCTTTTTTTCAGTTTATTTTTTATTATGAGTTTCTTATCAACAGAAGTTTCAGCTGTAAAAAAAATCTGTGCTGTCTTTCAGGGGCAAGACCTCTTGAGCTTAAAAACATTTAGTAGACGATTAAGTCAAGAGTCTCATTTACTTTTTCATGTGAAATGTCAGCTTGGTACTCATGCACAAGGCACTGATCGTTTTGATCAAGCTGAGGAAGTGCATCTTTTACTTCGAGCTGTTGCTTTAGCCTATCCTTATCTTCCGGAAGAATTACAAAAGATTGCTCCCGATGTTAGCTATGTTGTTAACCATGAAGCAGTGTTAACAAAACAATATATAGGTTTTTCGGCTGAGGATGATCCTGAATATAATTATTATTATGGACAAAAAGAATTTGAAAAAGATACCCGTAATACAGGAAAGAAATTCATGGGGGATACCCAATTCTATCCATCCGGAACGATTAAAATAAATGTTACCGAAAAATTCATACAATCATTAAAACTCTCTGAAGTTTTAATGGATCAAACTGATGACCCTGTAATATTGAGAGGGTTGCAAGCCAGTATTGTTGCTCTTATAGCGCATGAACTGAAACACGCTCATCAATATCATACGAACCCCGTACGTGACATGGGCAGATTTCCTCATCTTGTTGCCGATGGACTTGCTCCACTCGATCTCTTAGAAGAGACGCGGATAAAAATTGAATATGAACTTGATGCCTCAGATTTAGATAAGACATATTTAGATAAAGAATCGCTTCTCGCGTATGCAGATGCTTTTGAGGCATATGAGAAGTCCCATCCCTCTGAATTCGAACCTAGTGGCAGATTTAGCCTCCTGTCGAGTAAGCGCCCAAAACCCTATCGTGAATATTACTTAATTGAAGCTGCTAAAGTTGTCGATGAAAAACATAAATTTTCCAAGGGAGCTCGTATTACGTATTATTCACAAACCATACCTCCACAGCTTGTTCACGATCTCATTCGTTTGAAAGAGGATATCAAAAAAAATCTTTCGGTAGGAAACGTTTCTCGTCCCAAAAAATTTTCCTTTTTTGGTAAACTTGGAAATATCACGAAACAATGGAATGAATTCATGTCTGGTGCAAACCGAGAATTTTTATTTTCCAAGGATGAATATCGAGTCTTCTTAGAAGGCATTGAAGGCCGCTTTAACCGTGAGCGAGATGAGGTCAAAAGATTATTAACTCAACTTCAGTAATGATCCTTATCTATGGAAATAATTTTTTCAAAAGATAAACGTGCTGGTTTTGTAAAAGGCCTTGATGGCAAAGTCGAACGTGATTCGTTTAAAGCATATTTACTACAAGAATATGCTCTCAAAGAAATTCACACTGCAAAACTCGTTCATGGAGATGTGTTATGTATCGATCAGTCAGGTGGTGAGGCAGATGGAATTATTATTACTCACGAAAAGCAAGCAGCATTAATTTATACAGCTGACTGTTTCTCAGTAGTAATTCGTGACACACAAAAATTAATTGCAGGAATTTTTCATAGTGGTTGGCGAGGAACAGAAATAAATATTATTGGCAAAGGAATACAAAAGATTCGTGAGCTTGGGGGAAAAGATTTAAGCGCGATTATTTTTCCTGCTATTCATAGATGTTGTTTTGAAATTGGACCTGAATTAGTTGATCGATTTACCAAAGCACATATTCCCATTGAATATAGGGATAACAAAATATTTGCTGATCTTAAAACGACAATAAAAAAACAAATAACCAATGATGGTATCAAGTTAATTGAAGATCTATCAGTGTGTACCTGCTGCGATACGAGTGTTTATTCCTATAGAAGAGATAAGACAACTAAGCGAAATCTTAGTTTTGTAGCTCTTGATATCTAAAACAATCTATCACATGATCATTGACCATACCGGCGGCTTGCATGAAGGCATAGCAAATGGTGGAACCCACAAATTTGAATCCGCGTTTTTGTAAATCTTTACTCATGGCATCTGATTGCGGTATCTGACAATAGAGTTCACTCATATTTTTTGCACGATTGATAATCGGCTTATAATTTACAAATTGCCAGATGTATTGATCAAAAGTTTTAAATTCTTTTTGTACTTTTTGAAAAGCTTTTGCATTTGAAATAGCGGCATTAATTTTGAGGCGATTGCGAATGATTCCGGAATTAGCCAAAAGCTCAGCAATTTTTGTGTCATCGTAGTTGGCAACACGTGAAATAGTGAAATCCGAAAATGCCTTTCGAAAAGCATCGCGTTTATGTAACACGGTTTTCCATGAAAGCCCTGCTTGAAATGCATCAAGAAGCATAAATTCAAAAAGCTTTGCATCATCATGAAGAGGAACACCCCATTCAGTGTCATGATATTCGATCATTAAGCTATCATTACTCGGCCACTCACAACGAATTATTTTCATTTTCTTTCTCAAATAATTTTACGTAGTCGCCATAGCCTTCTTTTTCCAAATCTTCTTTAGGAATAAATCGCAGTGCTGCTGAATTCATGCAATAGCGTAAACCTGTTGGCTTTGGTCCATCAGGAAAAACATGGCCCAGGTGTACATCTCCAATCATGCTTCTTACTTCCGTTCGCGGAGAAAAAAATCCGAGTGTTTTTTGTAAAAGCCCGGATTCTTTTTTTTCAACAATATGTCCTTTTTCTAATGGCTTCGTAAAACTTGGCCAACCAGTACCAGAATCAAATTTATCTAAAGAACTAAAGAGTGGCTCGCCTGTAGTGATATCAACGTAAATTCCTTCGTTTTTATTGTCCCAAAATTCATTGGCAAATGCTCGTTCGGTTCCTTCTTCTAGCGTAACTTTGTATTGAAGTGGAGTGAGCGTTTTTTTCAATTCCTCTTTCGAGCGCTTTTTATATCTTCGTGGACCTTCTGCTACAGGCTTGTCTTCTTTCCAATGTTCTTCTTTAAACTTTTCTCTTCCTGAGGCATCTTTATATCGTTTATAGTCTCGAGCAAAAGTTACATAATAATTTTGATGATATTTATCTTTTTCTTGTGGTAGTTGAAATTCATCGGGATTCAACTTTATAATTTCCGTAGCAATGGGTTTTGAAAATCGCTTTGAGTCTTCAAGCTTCTCTTTTGCAGTTTCAGCAATTTTCTTTTGCTCATCATTGTGATAAAAAATAGCAGTTCGATAATGTTTTCCCTCATCATAGAATTGTCCAAATTGATTTGTTGGATCGATATTTTTAAAAAAAATATCAACTAATTTCGTATAACTAATTTTTTTTGGATCATAGGTTATTTGAATCGATTCTCGATGTCCCGTTCTTCCGCTTGTTACATCCTGATACGTTGGATTTTTTTCTTTTCCACCAGCAAATCCAACAAGAACTGAAATAATGCCTTTGCCTTTCAAATTATCAAATGGCGGCTGCATGCACCAAAAACATCCACCGGCAAATGTTGCAATTTCGTGATGCTCTTCTTTTGATTTGTCGGTAGCAAGGGTTGCAGGAACAACGAATAATAGAGAAATTAAAAAAATACTGTTTATCATATAAACTCCTTTTTGTCGCTTCACGCATAACGAACAACGCTTCATCACTATAATTCTTCTTTTCAAAAAAGCAAGGTTGCTTCAAAAAATCTATAATGATAGAAGGCCCTCATGGAAGTTCGAATTGAATCTTTTATACTTACATTACTTGCAACGTATGGAGATGTGGATCTCTGTATTATTGCGAAAGATTCTCAAGAAGGAGAGCATTTAAAGCAAGAAATTGAAACCTATACAAGGCTTTTTGCAACGAGAGAAATTATATCAAAAGAAATTATTCACGATATCGTTCAATCATGTAATGTATCACGAGGCGATTCAAAAGAGTTTGTTCTCGTCTCTTTTCCTTCATGGGAGACTCCACCGTATTCAGAAATCGTTGTTGAAGATGAGATAAAAAAAGAACGAGTGAATACACTTTTTTCCTGTATCGAAAATAATCAAAAAAAAGTTGTTATTACAGCACTTGAAGCACTAGCCGTGCGGACGATTCCAAAAGAATTATTTGGAAAAAGTACCGACTTAGTCATGGCTCGTACTGAAATTGATCGAACAAAGTTTATCGAAAATCTCATCCATGCAGGCTATGAACGTAGTGATCGTGTCGAACGATTCGGTGAATTCTCAATCCGCGGTGGGATTATCGATGTTTTTTCGCCACTCTATGAGAATCCCATTCGTATTGAATTCATGGGCGATAGAGTAGAGAGCTTACGTTTTTTTGATAGCGATACACAAAAATCAATTTCACTTTGCGATGAAATAATTACTCTACCTGCATCGGAAATAATCTTGGAGAATAGTGAATCTGAGATGCTTTACAGAAGACTCAAAGATTTTGCTGATCGAGATGAAATATCAAAGAAATCACGCGATGTGCTTTTCGAGAAAATAAAAACATCGTTTCCAGGTATTGAATATTATCTTCCTCTTTTTTATGAAACACCTTCTTCATTTTTTGACTATTTTTTTTCTTCGAAACGTAAACAACTTTGTATTGCCCTTGAAAATATTTCTTTAGAAGCTCTCTCCGAACAATTTTTTACGCTCATTAATTCTCATTATTCGGAAGCGCGTTTGAATAATAAAATGGTACTTTCCCCTGATTCAATTTTTCTGACAAAAGAAGAATTGCTTGGAAAAATTAATAAAAAGAAAATTGTTATTCCTCACGATTTTGAAGCAAAAAATAATCAATGGCTCAGGGCAACGTTTCATGAATACCTCGAACGCCATGATGAGCCGGTTCGATTTCTTGCACATTATTTACGTGAACTCGAAGAAAAATCGGTTCATCTTTTTATTGTATCAAGAGATCGACTCCAAGAAGAACGATTTAAAGAATTATTAAAACCGTATTTTCTCGACGGCTTTTTGCACATCAATTTTATTATTGGGTTTCTTCATGAAGGTTTTTTTTCGGAAAAATTAAAACTACTCGTGCTATCTGATAGCGACATATTTGGAGAACGATTTACCAAACTCGCTAAAAAAACAAAACGAATTTCAGCAACATTAATCTTACCTTCTGAAGGCGATTATGTTGTTCATGTTCATCATGGTATTGGAAAATATCTGGGGCTAAGAGCGATATCATATAAGGGTTTTAAGAATGACTTCATGCTAATTCAGTATTGGGGCTCTGATAAACTCTATGTGCCCGTTGATAGATTAAATTTAGTACAAAAATATAGTGGTGGTGATACGGCGAATGTAGAGCTCGATCGCTTTGGAAGTTCAAGTTGGAAACAAAAGAAAGACAAAGCACAAAAAGCAATTGATGATATTGCTGGATCGCTTCTCAAGCTCTATGCAGAGCGTTTTGGCAGAGAAGGTTTTGCTTTTTCAGCAGGGCATCGAGAGGCATTTCTAGAATTCGAGAGTTCATTTCCCTTTGATGAAACCGAAGATCAAATTACGGCTATAACTGACGTCATTGAAGATATGGAATCATCGCGACCAATGGACCGTCTTTTATGTGGGGATGTGGGCTATGGAAAAACTGAAGTAGCACTTCGAGCAGCATATAAAGCAGTGCTTGATGGAAAACAAGTGGCCTTTTTAGTTCCGACAACAGTTCTTGCATTTCAGCATTTTACGACATTATCCAATCGCTTTAAAGATTATCCGATAATGATTGAGCAGCTTTCGCGTTTTAAAACACGTAATGTTGCTAAAGAAATTGTATCAAAATTACAGAATGGAAAAATTGATATAGTTGTAGGAACGCATCGACTTTTACAAAAAGATATTGCCTTTAAAGATTTAGGACTTCTCGTCGTCGATGAAGAACATAAATTTGGCGTGCGCCATAAAGAAGCAATAAAAAAGCTTACGGTTCATGTTGATGTCCTTACACTTACGGCAACGCCAATTCCGCGGACACTTCAAATGTCGCTCTTTAAAATTCGAGACTTTAGTTTAATGAAAACTCCGCCACATGATCGACTTTCGATTAAAACCTATATCGCTCCATTTCGTGATGAATTGATTAAAGAAGCAATTTATAATGAGAAAAAACGTGGAGGACAAGTCTATTTTGTGCATAATCGGGTTGAAACGATTTATTCAACTGCACATTATTTAAAAAAACTCTTGCCTGATATTCGTTTTGTTATTGGTCATGGTCAGATGTCTACCCAAGATCTTGAATCCGTTATGATGTCTTTTATTAAGCATGAAGCAGATGTTCTCATTTGTACGACTATCATTGAATCAGGCCTTGATATCCCAAATTCTAATACAATAATTATTAATAGAGCAGATACATTTGGACTTGCGTCACTGTATCAATTGCGTGGAAGAGTAGGAAGATCTGAGAGGCAAGCCTATGCATATCTTTTGATTCCTGAACACGAGATGATGAGTCCCGAAGCCGTGAAGCGTCTATCAGCACTTCGAAAATTTTCAGAGCTTGGCAGCGGCTTTAATCTTGCCATGGCCGATTTAGAAATGCGAGGCGGCGGCGAGATCCTTGGCAAATCACAATCAGGACATATGGCAGCTATTGGATATGAGCTCTATATGGAACTTCTTGCAAAAACAGTTAAACGGTTACAGCATGAGCAGGTAGATGATGATATCGAACCGCTTCTTAAAATAAAAATAGAAGCACTTTTCCCTGAATCGTATATCCCAAATTCTTGTGAACGATTAGAAATGTATAAACGATTATCACTCTGTCATGAAGATCAAGAAATAGACACAATTCGCGAGGAGCTCATCGATCGTTTTGGACCGTTACCATTTTCGGGGCAAGATTTTTTAGAGATTCTCAAAATAAAACTTTTGGGCCGTCAATGGAAAATGAAAGAAATTGAAATACAAGAAAAGAGTATTACATGTGCATTTGATGAAAGAACGGGAGTGCGACCAGAAAAACTTTTGACGTTGCTTAAAAAAGATAAAAATAATCAATTCCAATTTTCTCAACAAGATAATCGATTAACGATTATATGGAGTAAAAATTCACGTCTTACTGATTTGAAAAAGGTCTTGAATCAACTGGTTTGAAGATTGTAATATTATATCCGGTTTAAATAAAGGAGGTCTACATTTATGAAAAAGCTTGTATTTATTATTTCATGTTTATTTGTTCTTGCAACCTGTGATCTTTTTAAAGGCAGTAAAAAAGAAGAAGGGGGAAAAGATTCAGAGCAAGTTGTCGGAAAAGTCAATGGAATGGAAATATACCTTTCCGATTTTGTGAAAAAATATAATCTTAAAAAACGCCAGGAACCAGAAAAATATAAAACCGAGGAAGGGAAAAAAGAAGTTATTAATGAATTAGCTGAGTTTCAAATGCTCTACAGAAAGGCGAAAGACTTAGGTCTTGATAATGACTATCAAGTAAAGACGATGATGGTACGAAAACTCATCAATGAAAAAGTACAACCCGATAATACGTTATCTGAAGAAGAAATCGAAAAGTATTACAATGATCATACGCCTGATTTTGAAGAGATTCGTGCAAGCCACATACTTTTTAAAACAGGCCAAGGCAAGCTTCAGGATATGAGGCGAGAACAAAAAAATGCGAATTCATTGCCAACGCTTGAAGAAATTGAACGTGCACAATTAGACAAGGCAAAAACAGTGTTAACGCGTGCAAATGCAGGTGAAGATTTTACGAAACTTGCCAATGAATTTTCAGAAGGCCCAACCAACACCAAAGGTGGTGATTTAGGCTACTTTACGCAAGGGCGCATGATTAAAGAATTTTCTGATGCCGCATTTGCACTTAAGAATCCCGGCGATGTGAGTGATATTGTTCGAACGAGTTATGGATATCATATTATAAAATTGACTGATCGAAGAGTCAGAGAATTTGATTCAATAAAAGCATTAGTTCGTTCTGAAATCCTGAAAAAACGCCGAGATAATAGTTATAAAGAACTCGTTGATGGCGTTATGAAAGATGCGAAAGTAACGTATTATCTCAATGCAGTGGAGAATTTGGAATAGGGAAGCGTCGTTTGTGAAGTCTAAAGCGAAAAGAATTTTTATAAAAGTTTTTTTTCTTAATTTTATCATACTCATGTCTTATTCGTTTGCCGAAGAAAAAATCATCGATCGGATTGAAGTCAAAGTCAATAATGAGATCATAACAAAAAGTGAAATCGATCGGGCGCATGAGCACCTTGATCCATCATTTCGTGCGGCTCGAGAAGAAATTAGAGATAAGCTTATTGTTGATGTGTTAATACGAGAGAAGCTGACTAAAATTAGTCGAGAAGCAACCGATAAATCACTTGAAAAAGCAGTTAATGATGCAATTGAAAATCAGATACTTAAAAAAAATAATATGACAGAAGAAGATTTAAGAATCTATTTAGAAAAACAAGGAAAAACGCCTGAAGGTTATCGAGAGGAAATCAGAGAAGATCTCCGTAACAAAAGAAATGAAGAGACCTTTGTTAATGTTGTTGTTCGGCCAAAACTGCGTGATATTGACGAAGAAACTTTGGTAAGTGAGCATAATCGAAAAAGTGCCCACCATGAACGTCATATGTTTCGTTTAGCAGTTATTTTACTTCGGTTTACTAAAGAAACGAAACAGGATAAAAAAGAGCTTTTACAAAAAATTCATCCATTACTCACCAATGAGAATTTTAGTGACTATGCAAAAAAATATTCAGAATCTGCTACGTCGGACTCTGGTGGAGACATGGGATTAGTAAATCTTACGGATTTGCATGAAGGTGTGAGAAATGCTCTTAAAGATCTTAAGGAAAATGAGATTTCCCCTATTATTGAAGTCAAAAATTCATTATATGTTTTTCGCATTATTACTCGAAATATTGAATCGGTTAGCGATAAAAAATTTGTAAAAAATATACAGGAAATCGATGAGGTTGAACGAAATACGTTAATGCGAGATCTGCAAGAACGCGAGATCTCCACAAGTATTGAATCCTGGGTGAACGATGCAAAAACACGGGCCTATATTGAAATCTTACATGACATCGAAAAATCAAAAACTAACTCCAAGTAAAATACTGGCATTTTATACGATTCTCGCTTTAGGTTCTCTTTTCATATATAGTAAGAGCACGAGCCAATCTATTATTTTAGAAGACAATTTTAGGCAAGTTCTCGTTCATGGGTTATTAGGCGTTCTTATTGCTCTACCCATTATTCTCCTCAATTATTTTCTTATCAGAAAAACATCAATTTTTCATGAATTTATTCAATTTATTAAAACCAATATTGCGCCCATGGATCATTTTGAAATCATTGCTGTAGCCATTTTTTCAGGCCTTTGAGAAGAAATTCTTTTTCGAGGAGTTATACAGCATTATGTTGGATTCGTTTTTGCATCGTTAGCATTTGGACTCATGCATATTGGGCCAAATAAAAGATATCTCCCGTGGACAGTATTTGCGCTCGTTATGGGATTTTTTTTGGGATCACTGCGAATATACTTCGGTTCTCTCATTATCCCGATTGTTATTCATGCTAGTATTAACTACGCGAGCTTCAGGTTTCTTTTCTCGATGAATTATAAGACTCTTCACTGATTCCAAATTATCGTAGTCACGTGCTACCATAAGAATTTCATTTTTACCAATTTCTAAAGGAAGGTTGAGAGATATGTCAGTTTTCTTAAAATTATTTTGTTCTTTAATTTTTTGGTAAAAGATTTTTTCGTCTTGGACAAATACATATATATCTTTAATTTTTTTATTGTCTTTTACACTAAACGTAAGATTTGTACTTTCTTTATTGGTCAAGAGAACAAAATTTTTATTGAGAGAAATAATGGGAGGCGTTTTATTAAATGCCCCCGGTTTATTTTTGCTTTGATCGATAAGTGTTAAAGTATCTACCAGATAGGTATTGAGAGTCACATCAATAATATTGATTTTGAATTCAAAAGGGCTCATTTCTTTTTTTACATCAAAATTAAACGTAACTTTTTTAGTTTCGTTGGGAAGCATGGGGCCAATAGTGAATCTTCCGTCTTTTAAAAATATCGCATCGGGATTTTCACTTTTAATAATACTTAAGACTTCACGTGCATTCCCAACGCCTACATTTTTTACATGTACTTCAAGATCAATTGATTCATTAACTTCAATAATGCCATTTCCATTGCCTTTAGAAGTTCCCCATCCATTATCAATTATAGTATAGTCATATGCAAAAAGTGGTTTTGGTAATTCATGGACTTTAAGATATGCTAATTGATCTTTGAGAATATGTTCTTTATCTTTTGTATAGAGCTTGAAATTTATAGTATCGAGTTTTGAAATGTCATATTCGGGAATTTTAATCTTATTAATATATTTTTTTTCTTCTTGGGGTTCTATTTTTCCAAAGATGAATTCAAGTTGATCAAAAAGATAGTTTTCCGATTCACTCATTGCAAAAGTCCTATAAAGTATTTCATCACTTTTATTTTTGACTCGTGCTACAAGTTTTATTTCATCACCTGCGACGATATCTTTTTTATCAAACGAAACAGTAAAATCGACATCTCCGGCAGTAAAGTTTTTTGTGTTTTCCTCGTCATCCCAGTTAATGTCACGCTTTTTGAGAGCGTCTTTTATTTTTTCTTCCTCGCTATCATTATTTTTCTGTACATCTTCTTTAATTTTTGAAAGGAAATTTAAAGAAGTTTTATCTCCATGTTTTCGTAAAAGCTCTGCAGTAAAAGAAACATTAAAATCATCTTTCTCGATGTTCTTATCAACTTTTTCAAGATAGGTGCTTTTGGGAAGATCGTCGATGTTTTCTTCTTTTTCATTAACCTGTACAAGGTATTTAAGATTATAGGGAGATTTCTCTCGTGCCACTTCTTTCGTTTCGTGAGGTTTAATATGATTATCAAGATCTTCTTCATGAATCATAAATGATTCTCTAAAAAGCGAAAGAGTATTTTCTGAAACTAACGTAGGGATAAGTTGTACATCGGGAGTGATTCCATATGATTGAATAACCGCTCTGCCACCGGCAAGAAATTGTGCTATGGTGAGTTTCAATGCTTTATCATCATCGAGATTATAGAGTGATTGTACCGTTCCTTTACCAAATGTTGGAAGTCCAAGGATAAGGCCTCGGTTATTTACTTTGATTGCTCCGGCTACAATTTCAGAAGCCGAAGCGCTTCCTTCATTGACGAGCATTGCCAAAGGCACTGTCGTATATGATTGATTGATACTTGCTTCATTAACTTCGAGAATCTTATTATTGAGACCCACAGTTGATACAATTTCGCCTTCATCTAAAAATACATCAGCCACTTCAACAGCCTGATCAAGAAGCCCTCCTGGATTACTCCGTA
Source organism: uncultured bacterium (assembly GCA_964600515.1). Classification (GTDB taxonomy): domain Bacteria; phylum Bdellovibrionota_F; class JAHFAK01; order JAHFAK01; family JAHFAK01; genus JAHFAK01. The sequence continues at coordinate 2,463 of CAZRKD010000018.1, read as the reverse complement.
AATCAACGATTAAGCCCTTAAGAGTGACAGGTGGAGCGTTCTCTTTTGTTTTTTTAGTATCTTCTTTTTTAGCTTCTTCTAGCCGTGCTTCTTTCTCTAAAGCTTCAATCGAACGTTTCAAATTTATCGTCGTATCTTTTTGGAAATTCTTGATTTTTATATAACCAATATTTTCTGATAATAATACTTTTTCAACGCTTTTTATTTTAATAATATCTCTTGTTAACGTAAATGGTTTTGGCTTTTCAAAGGTTTTACGCATAATATAGATGGTAACAACGGTGCCTTTTACGCCTCTCATGAGTTCGACTGCTTCATCAAGGCTCATATTGACTGTCGATGAATCGCCAATACGAGAAATAGTATCGCCTGGCATGATTTTTGCTTTGGCTGCAGGTGTTCCAGCTATGGGAGCAATAATAGTGAGTAAACCTTTTTTTAATGCAATAACTATTCCAAGGCCTCCAAATTCACCTGTTGTGCTTGTTTTCAAATCTCGAAATATTTCTTTACGTAAGTATTTTGAATGAGTATCTAATTTATCAACGAGCCCTTCGATGAGTGTAGATTTAATTTCTTCGAGCTTAATATCTTCAGTGAGATTATTTTTGATAAACGTGTACGCATCTTTATTATATTTTAGGTGGATGAGAAAATTCTTGAGCCGTTTTAAATCAAACTTACTTTCAGTATCGCCAATTTTTAATAAAAGTATTTCTCCATTTTTATTAACATAGAGCTCTCCGATTAATCGCTGAAGATAGGAAAGTGAATTGGTAAACATTGCCTTAGGGTTAGCTTTAGATAAATCAACATAGTTCGTTTCAATTTTATCAAGTACATCATAAACGAGTGATAATTCACTATCTTCATTTTTCTGCAAGAGTTTTTGGAAGAAATTAAGGGCAAGCTCTTGATTATCCTGTACTTTCTGCTCGGATGAATTTAAGCGAGTGAGGTTGATTGTTACTATGCCCATACAAACGAGAATTGTTATAGTAATATAATTTTTCTTTTTCATAATGCTTCTTTAGAAGTATAACAATATCTTTTAGTAATTACAATGATTTTCATCACAGATAACGTAGATATATTTAAAAATACTATTGAAATCTAATCAAGAAGTGAATAGAGGGGAAGTTATGGTATCGTATAAATTAATTTACAGCTTCAAAAGAAAATACATGTTTTTCTATTCTTTTACCCGTTTTTTTGTCTCCCTGTAATTCATCCATCATAACGGTATAAACAAAGTTTTTATTAGTGGCTGAAATTACCCATGAAATATCAGGTTTTACACCAGCTTTTGTAATGCTTTCTTTTGTAGGAAAATATTCTCTTTTAGTCACTTGTGTAAGATCTTTCGCGGTTGCATCATATACCCTATCATTCTTTTTATCTTCAGTTTTTACAATTTTGCCGCCTTCATATTCAGATTGAACTAAGAGATTATTTTTGAATGTCCATATTTCATAATCCGCTGAATCAGGTTTACCATAGTAAATTTTGCAGGTCACTCCATCTTTTGTTTCACATTGCATAACTGCAGTTTGCCCATTGAGCTTAGGGTTAATTGATTTAACCGTTGCTTTCCATGTTTTTTTGCTCGTTAATACTTTTTTTAGTTGAGCATTAAATGCATCATCGGCTGCAAATGAAACACCAACAAAGAAACAAAGCGAGACTAATAGTGAAAAAAGAAATGAGACTGAATTCTTCATAGAACCTCCATTAATAAAGTTTAATAAAAATATGTATTATGTTAGATAAATAAATACGTATGTCAAAGCAAAAAAAATTGACCTCAAAGTTCATTGTTACTATACATACAACATGAGAATACTAGCCATCGATTATGGTTCAAAAAGGGTGGGACTTGCAATCTCCGAACATGCATTACTTGCACATGGTTTTAAGACATTAGCGAATAATCAGCATCTTTTAGATACAATTGTAACTATTATTAAAGAACGCGAGATAGCGATGGTAATTATTGGTAATCCAAAAAATATGAATGGATCATTGTCACTTAAGTCCAAAGAAGTAGTACGTTTTAGTAAATCATTAGAAAAAAAAATTGTACCTTGTAAAGTAATTTTATTTGATGAATTATTGTCTACAGAAGAAGCAAATGATATTATGAATCTTGTAAAAACTAAAAAGAAAAAACGAAAAGAAATTCGTGATCAAATAGCTGCAGAAATTATTTTGCGAAGGTATCTTACAACATCATGAAAAAAGTATTTTTTATAATCTTGGGTACGTGTATTCTCATATGGTTAGGAGGTGGTAAGGTTTATAATCACTATCTTATGGATACATTTGTATTCGAAGATTCTTCGGGAATTATAATGATCCATACAGGAGATAGCTTTAAAAAAATTGTGAACGTACTTTACGAAGAAGGTATCATTAAGAATAAAGTAATTTTTACTGTTCTAGGAAAATTAGAAAAAGTTGAGG
>CAZRKD010000017.1:0-14053 GCA_964600515.1 uncultured bacterium | reverse complement strand
TACAAAACTGAAAAAGAATATTCTAAAGCTTTGGACAAACAAATGATACCCACGCAGCGAGGTTATTATTTAACAGACGATGATGTACTTCGACGCTTTGTTATAATGAAACTCATGTGCGATTTTGAATTAGACTTCGAAGGAGTCGAAAAGAAATTTGATATTAATTTCTATGATTATTTTGCTGCCGGGATCTCTCAGCTCAAAGAATTTATAGACGATCGGTTAATTGAATTACATAATAATAAACTGATTGTGAGCGAGATGGGACGACTTTTTATCAGAAATATTGTAATGAATTTTGATGGTTTTATTGAAAGAAAAATAGACGAAGCTCGCTATTCAAAAACGATTTAATGAAAAAAACTGCTGTTGTACTTTTTAATCTTGGCGGTCCTGATTCTTTAAAAGCTGTTCGGCCATTTTTATATAATTTATTTTCAGATCGAGATATTTTCAAGATTCCATTCGGACAAAAGCTTTTCGCTTATATTCTTTCAACTCTCCGAACTGCTACAATAAAAAAATCATATGCACTTATTGGAGGAAAATCGCCTATAAATGAGTGGACTGAAAAACAACGTGCTATGCTTGAAATGAAATTGCAAACTATTGATGTATATACAGGAATGCGATATTGGAAGCCATCGATTAGAGAAGCCGCTCAAAAAATAAGAGATAAAAAATACGAACGAATTATTCTTTTGCCTCTGTATCCGCATTTTTCTTTAACAACCACAGGCTCTTCATATAATGAATGGAATCGAGTATTTAAGAATGATTCAAATACAGAGATTGTTGTTATTCATGAATACGCAACTAATCCCTATTATATTCAAGCTTTAAATGAACCTATCAATGAAGCACTGTTAAAGTTTCCACAAGATATTCGTAATAAAGTTCAGTTAGTTTTCAGCGCTCATGGAACGCCTATAAGTCTTGTAAAACAAGGCGATCCGTATTCTCGACAAATAAATGAAACAATACAAGCAATCATGAAGTATAGAAATTATTCTCATGAATATCATCTTTGTTACCAAAGTAAAATTGGTCCTATCAAGTGGCTCGGACCTTCGATTGGAGAAATGATAGGCATCTTAGCGAATAAGAATAAAAAAAATCTTCTGATTATTCCTATTAGTTTTGTTTCCGATCATATTGAGACACTCTATGAACTTGATATACTATATCGGAAAACTGCGAATCTAAATGGAATTGAAAATTATGTTGTCATAAATGGATTGAATGATTCTGATACTTTTATTACAGCATTAACAAATATTGTTTTATCAAAAGTATGAATAAAAAAAATATAGTAATTTTAGGTGCTGGAATTTCAGGTTTAGCGACTGCATATTGGCTTCATAAAAAAGGCTATAATCTCACTGTTCTTGAAGCAAACTCAGAATCTGGTGGAACGATGATCTCAGAAAAAAAAGATGACTTTCTCATCGATTATGGCCCAAATAGCGGATTAGAAACAACGCCACTCATTCGTGAACTCGTTAATGATATTGGGTTACAAAATGAATTAATCTATGCCAATAAAGAGGCTAAGAAAAGATATATTTTAAAAAATGATACTCTTCTGCCTCTTCCCACAAATCCATTAGCTTTTATTACAACATCATTATTTTCAATCAAAGCTAAATTACAATTACTTGCAGAGCCTTTTATAGGAAAACCTAAAAATGCTCTTGATGAAAATATTGCCTCATTTGTAAGACGCAGACTCGGACAAGAATTTTTAGATTATGCGGTTAATCCATTTGTGTCTGGTGTTTATGCAGGTGATCCTGAGAAATTAAGTGTAGCAGCCGCTTTGCCAAAATTATACGCACTCGAAGAACAATACGGAAGCTTAATAAAAGGTGCAATTAAAGGCAGGAAAGAGCGAGCAAAAAATAAAGAAACATCAAAACAAAGAGCTCAATTATTTTCATTTAAAAATGGCATGCAATCGTTTCCACTAGCACTAGCAAAGAAATTAGAAGCAAACATCTTTTATAATGCTACGGTGAATAGCGTTGTGAAAAAAGATAATTTTTACATCGTTAACTATATAGAAGGAAATGAAAATAAATCATTAAATGCAGATATGGTTATTTCAACACTTCCAGCATATATTACATCCAATGTTTTTGAAAGTATTGATCCAACATTAAGTATCCATTTACGAGATATATATTATCCAAAAGTTATGACACTCTATCTTGGATTTAAGAAAAAAGATATTGCGCGACAACTCGATGGTTTTGGTTTTTTAATTCCTGCAAAAGAAAATAAAACTTTTTTAGGGGCAATCTGGAATTCAGTACTTTTTCCGAATCGAGCGCCAGATGAAACAGCTTCGTTTACTCTTTTTATCGGCGGAGCTCGCATGCCTCAGGTGTTTGAAATGGAGAAAATTAAACTAATTGATATGGTATTAAAAGAATTTAAAGAAATTATGAAAATCTCTTCAGATCCTATCTTCATAACCGAAAAATTATGGCAGCATGCAATTCCTCAATACAATATCGGATATCACGAATATGAAAATTACTTTCAACAGTTTGAAAAAGAACATCCTGGCTTATTCTTAAGCGGCAATTATCGCGGCGGAATATCGATAGGGGATTGTATTAAAAATGCGGATAATGCGATTAAGAAAATTTAAATCACTCAGCAAACTTCGCCATGATTTTCCGAACATCTTTTTCTCGTTTGCAAAAAGCAAGTACGACATCGGGATCAAAGTGTTTGCCTGAATCGGCAATGAGCATGTTTTTAACCGTATCAAAATCCATTGCTTCTTTATAAGGACGCTTGGTTGAAAGCGCATCAAAGACATCGGCGAGTGAAACAATTCGAGCGGAGAGGGGGATAGAGTTTCCCCGTAAACCAAATGGATAACCTGAACCATCGTATTTTTCATGATGGTGAAGCGCAATATCACATGCCATTTTGAGGCGTTCTGAACCCTTAAGAACTTCGCGACCAATGATTGTATGCTCTTTCATGATCGTAAACTCTTCAGCTGTCAGTTTATCTTCTTTATTGAGAATTTTGTCAGGAATTCCAACTTTCCCAATATCATGAAGAGGTGCTGATTTATAAATCTGGGATATAAATTCCTCATCTATTTGTTCACGGTATTTTTCCCAGCCACTCATTTCTTCGGCTAAAAGCCTAGCGTAGTTTCTTACGCGTTCAATATGCTTTCCTGTAGTTGTAGGATCTTTTTTTTCAGCAAGCATTTGAATTCGTGTAAAGACTTCAAGATGCGCAATGTCCCGTTCTTTAATTTGCTCTTTTGCTATCTCAAATGATTCAAAGGCTGTAACATAGCCTTTGAAAACGAGTGAATCAAAAGCAGAAACCACTTTGTCGTAATTAAAGACTATAACTATGCCGCGTTTTTCAAATGTTTCAATTCTATGGGCGAGATAATTATGAATCGGTTCACCGATGACGAGTTTAATAGGAGTACTAAATGCTTTTTGATACTCTTCAAGTGTTTCTTTATGATTGGTAAAATTTGACCAATAAATATCTTTTTCATTGCCACGTAAAATGTCTCTAAAATCGCTATCAAAATCGATGTTCCGAAAAATTGTTTCAACTTTATTATTTTTTCTTGTGTAAACATGGCCCAAAAGTTTTCCGCGGTTAGAATCTTTATAAGCAATAATTGCAAATGTCGGTCCTAAGGGCAGGCCACATCCATCTCCTCGCAAAATTTTATCGAGAATAAGATTATAGATCGCCTTTCGATTTATTTGCGAGCCAAGATAGCGCTTAATAATACTTTCATTGAGGTGAATTATTTCTTGGAGCTCCTCAAAAGCTCGTTCGTTATGATCATACATAAGTCTATTATACACTATTTTATTAAAAATACAAAGTATATTTGCATAAGGCCTTAGAATCTATTCGATTTTATCCCTAAAATTATGTGTTCGAGAGCCCAATGGTTATTATCATTCAAAATAATATCTTCGAGCAGCCACTGGGACGAAAATATTATTTCAAATGATAATAACCATTGGGAGTCCAAAGAAAGGGGATATATAATGTCTGATAATATATATTATGTAAAGTTAAGTATAATTTAAACAGTGATTTTTCATTGTTGTGACGAAAATCAATTTATAAGTTCTTAGATCTCTTGTTCATGGTTATCATTCCGAGCAACCAGAACCTTGGCCGGAAAATAACATTCGTCATTTTTTATATACAACGGACTGTATTCTTCGATAATTGTATTATTTTTCTTTTTCTGATCTTCTTTCATTTGAATAGCTTCATGAAATCGTGGATCGAATTCGTTGCCAATTGTATTTTTTCTGACAAGCCCATGGCGTGTGATTATTTTTTCAATCTCTTTCATCAGTAATTCGAGGCCTTGGTAAATCTGATTTTTTGTTGTATCATCTTTTTCCTTACACTCTTTAAGCACTTTTTCCATATGAAAATGAACATGGACTAATTCTTGCAGTACAGCTTTTTGAGAAAATTCAAGCAATCGTTCTTTTTCTTTTTCAACATTTTTTTTATAGTTAATAAAATCCGCTTGAAGCCGAATAAATTGATCATTTAGGCGTGCTATTTCGGCTTCTTTTGTATCGCTTTCACTTTGAGGAAAGCTCTGCATTTCTTCTTCTGCTTTAACTTCTTCAATTACCATATCTTTTTCTTCGTGATTATTTTTTTCGTTCATATATCCTCCAGCTTTAAAAATGTTCTCGTGGGTTATAGGGGTTTTCTTTTATAAAAGCATCTAATATTTCTTTGCCTTTATTTGTTATATGTTTTGGTAGAGTAATATACAATGATAAATATTCATCTCCATGCGTGCCATTCACGTTTTCAATACCTTTGCCTTTTAAACGAAGCGTTGTTTTGTCAGCGGTATGAGCAGGGACAGTAACCATTAGAGAACCATTAATAGTTGGAACTTTTATCTTTCCTCCTTTAACTGCTTCCGTCAGTGTAATAGGAACATCAAGATGAACATCGTTACCCTCTCTTCTAAAATAGGTATGAGGATTGATATGAATCGTTATGTAAAGATCCCCTGCTTCTCCTCTTCCACTTCTATAACCTTGTCCTTTTAAGCGCAATTTAGTTCCTTCTTCTATACCTTTTTTAATTTTTAATTTTATTTTTTTATCACCTATGCTTATCATTTTTTCTACTCCGTGTGCTGCTTCAAGAAACTCAATCGTTATGGATGTTTCGAGATCTTGGCCTTTTACGGGTGCTTGATTTGTATAATAGGTTTGGCCTCCTCCATCTCTAAAATGAAAGTCTTCATCAAAAATATCAGAAAAAAAATCTCCAAATCCTTGAAACTGGGTTTTTCCTCGTGAACGTTTTCCACGGCTTCGAAACATTTCTTCAAATATCGAAGAAAAATCAGCATTTTGATTCTTAAAGCCTCCCTGCCCCGTATATGGTCCTTCTGTTCCAAATCGATCGTAGTCATTTTTTCGCTTTTCATCGCCAAGCACATAATAGGCCTCAGATATTTCTTTGAACTTTTCCTCAGCCTGTTTATTTCCCTTATTTTTATCGGGATGATATTCTTTGGCGAGTGTTCGATAGGCCTTTTTTATCTCATCTTTGGTGTTCACTTTCGTTACACCCAAAATTTTGTAATAATCTTTTGCCATAGGTTATATAATTATGTTATTGTTTTTACACATCTATTTAAGCACTTCTTCTGATTTGTCAATTTTTTTATTGCACTATAGATAACTCTCGTGTAGACTTTGCTTCACTATGCGAAGAAAAATGTATGGCATAATTATTTTAATATGTCTTAGTTGCTCCCCTTCGGCAAAAAGAGGTATGGAAGATGTTATAGGGCATCCACTTCAGCGAGATCCTGCACCTTATTTAAAAAAAGCACAAAATACTATTTATACTGAAACCGGTGAGCTCAAGCTTCTGATTCCTCGAAATGATGTGCTCTATGCAAAAGACTATATTGAATTGTATTTAAAAGAACGTCCCAAAGATATTGTGGCACTTCGCGTTCAGGCAGATATCAATCGCCTCTTAAATAAAATCGAAGATTCAATTGGAGTCTATGCTCAAATAATTGAGTTAAATAATAAAAATCCCCAGTCGTATTTTGACTTAGGGAACGCCTATTTCGAAGCGGGGAATTACTACAAGGCTTCATTTAGCTATCAAGATGCGATTAATTATTCTCATGAATTTAAATCAGAATATTTTTTTGCATTAGCCAAAACGTATGAAAAACTTGAAAAGATTGATCTTGCTAAAGAAAATTTTCTCATAACTCAAGAATTTGATCCCCTCAATGAAGAAGCGCAAAAAAAAGCTACTTATTTTATTGCGCTTGATGAACTAAGAGCGCTTATGCAGTCACATAAAAATTCTTTTAAAGAATGTTTAAAAAGTACGCCTGATGCAAAAGTTCTTCATTCATCTATTACAACACTTCCACCCAATGTTCATATTTCTATTAAAGAGGCTGATGCTTTGGATTCAAAAACAAAGCTCTGTATAGATAAAATCGTTGAAGAATTTAGCTATGACTACTTACTGACTATTCCAATAGAACTCGAGTATGCACTCGATCTTACCAAAGAAGAAGCTTCATCAAATGACAAAACATAAAAATACCGTTCTTGGCATTGATATTGGCGGCACTAAGATTTCACTGATTATTGGAGATCATGAACAAGGCTTAATTTTGGCACGAGAAAAATTCTTATTGAATCCAAATGAATCTCCTGAAATATCAATTGAACGTATATTTGCTTTCTATAGGTCACTTTTAAAACAATGTGACGTGCGAGATAATGAAATAGAAATAGTAAGTATTGGATGCCCAGGAAGTTGTGATTACAAAAATGGAATTGCGCTTAAATTTCCCAATATGCCCCATTGGAGTAATTTTGATATTAAAAAAGCATTACAAAAATTTCTAAAAAATAAATCAATGAGGTTTGATAACGATGCAAATTGTGCTGCTCTTGGAGAAAAATGCTTTGGAGCCGGAAAAAAATTTTCGGACTTTCTCTATATTACGGTGAGTACAGGAGTAGGCGGAGGACTCATTCTCAATAATACAATGTATAGGGGCAAAAGCCATGACGCAGGCGAGTTCGGACATATGACCGTCGTTCAAAATGGTGATGTTTGCGGCTGCGGAAAACGAGGATGTCTCGAGGCATATGCAAGTGGGTCTTCACTTGCAAGGCGTGGTGGTGTTAAAGATGTTCCCGCATTACTCGAAGAAATGAAACGAGGAAATAAAAATGCAGAACGAGCTTACCATGAAGGCATTCAGGCACTTGCAATTGGCATTGGGAATTCACTCCAGCTATTAAATCTTGAAGCAGTTATCATTGGTGGAGGCGTTGCACGCATTGGCGATTCATATGTAAGTGAATTACAAAATGCTGTTCGAACGTACACATGGCCAGGACCATATGAACATTGTATGATTATGCCGACGTCTTTAAGGGATGAAGTTGTTGATTATGGGACACTGGCGCTTGCTCGTTTTTTCGTTTAAAAATAAACGTAATCCATTCGCCTTCTTGTTTTTTTCTTATCAATCGTAATTGAGGCAAAAAATAAGTACGTAATTCATTTTCTTGTTCGGCAATAATACCGCTGAGTATAAGACGTCCTTCTTTATTTAATTTTTTAATGAGTTCTTGTCCGACATCGAGTATTTCACCAAAAAGCATATTTGCAACAACGATATCAAAGCTCTCGTCAATTGCTTCGATGCCTTGTCCACTAATAATCACTTTATCAACATCATTATAGGCAATATTTTGCCACGAAGCCTCGAGTGCACTTACGGAATTATCAATACCAATGATATGGTTTGCTCCCAGTTTTCTACTTGCAATTGAAAGAATCCCACTTCCACATCCAACATCTAAAACCGAATGAGTTCTCTGGGGTTCAATATATTTTTCTAAAAATTCGAGGCACATCTTTGTCGTTGGATGCATGCCAGTTCCAAAAGCCATTCCCGGATTAATCGTTATGACCATTTTATTTTTATCGGATTCCGGAACGCTTATCCATGGAGGAAGTATTAAGAGATTCTTTCCAATATATTGTGGCCCAAAATATTGTTGCCACGCTAAACTCCAATTTTCTTCATGTATTTTATTAACCCCTAAGAGGCTCACTTCATGTTGTAAGCTGCTATTTAAAGAAGTAAGTAAGAGATTTACATCGGTTTTTTCTTCACTAAAATAGGCAGAATAAAAATTTTTTTCTTCAGTGATGCCAAGACAATCGAAGGTATACAATACCCCAAAAAGTGCCTCGGGATTGGTTGACTGTACTTTTATTTCTACCCATTCTTTCATATAAACACCAATTCATCTCCAACTCGAAAATCATACAATTTTGCTCCAAGAGATGCAAGTTCAAGGACTTTTCGTGTTCCTTTATAGGAATACTGTTTTTTGGGAAAAATACGGATATTTTCTTCAGGAGCAATATTTTCAATGATACCTATAACTTTATTTGTCTTATCAATAAAGATAACATCTATTGGGAAATGCATCCCTTTTGTATGAATTCGATGTGCTGGTTCAATAAGTAATGCTTCATCAATCGGAAGGCTCGAGTGATTCAAAAGCCCGGTTAATCGCTCGTATAACGTAAATGCACAGGTGAGTTTTGTGATAACTACTTGTCCTAAACGTTTATTTTCAATCGTCGTATACTTTTTTCTTCGTACGTTATGAATAAAAATCATATACATACTATACGCCAAAAATAGAATAGGGAGATAATGAAGTATTATTATTGATATGAAATCCATGAAAGTATGATACGGGAATGAGTCTTATTCGTCAATGTTGACAAAGACTTAAGATTCTTAGTAGCTTACTCAAAATTCACTACGCCGAAGTGGCGAAACTGGCAGACGCACGGGATTCAAAATCCCGCGTTGCGTAAGCAACGTGTCGGTTCAAATCCGACCTTCGGCATTATAAACATCCACTCGAAACATACGGATCTTGGACGGTTTCGGATGATTGTGATGGAACTTCAGTTCCTCCATACGTATTTTCCTCCCCGACTTCAGTAGCAACGCTTGTGTAATCTGCTCGTTCGCCATTTGATACTTTTAATCCATTACCGAGCCCATTTCCCGTTCCGAGAGCTTCGCCAAAGCTCTCACGATAGAGTAATTTTTGTGCATCTTTTGGATCTAAAGCCATAGCCAATGAAAAATTAAGCCCACTATATGCCTTGCCAAAAATGGGATTTCGTGAATGGGGAAGATCGAGTTCGTCAAGATTACCTATTCGAGGCGTCGTAAAATAAGGGTCATCGCGATTAGGAAAAAGATGATAGAAAGGGCTATCAGTTTTTTGCCACAGCCATTTTCCGACTTTACCGGTATAAACAAAGGGGCTTCGAAAGGCATAACGAATAATGTGACTCACCTTCATTTTTTGAATGATGCTTCGGTCAAAGAGCGCATTTTTAAAGTATTTTAATGAATCATAGGTTGGATTTGCTTCTAAACTTACTCCACTTAAATACGAATATGTAATAATATCTCCAATGACGCCAAGGTTTTTTACCTGATTAATCCTGCTTCCTCCGCCTCCCCTGCCATTCCCTTGAAATATGGGATAATCATAGTTGATAAAAATGGGATTTCCCTCAGGTTTTTTCCCGAGGAAAACTCCATAGCCATTTTTAATCCCCGGTGTTGGGAATTCGGGTAAATGCGGAAAACTTTCAGGCAAAAGTTCATGAGTGAGAAAGCCGACAGAATATTTTTCTCCTTTGAAAGGAATTTCTGGTCTTTTTATAGCGAAAAGGCCTAATGGATCAGTAAACGACAGTGGATTATTATGTGCATAGATATATTCATTAAATCCACCTTGTAGGCCAATTGGGTCTTTTGAAATAAATCGCCCGGTCGATGGGTCATAATAGCGATTATTGAGATAATAAAGCTCAGATTCTTCATCATAAATAGCGCCATTATAGCCAAATGGATAGGGAAATCTTTGTTTTGTTTTTATTTTTTTTCCAAACGGATCAAAATGCTGCAAAATCTTTGTTATTCCATCTGGTTCGATAATTCCCATCACCGTTCCCAAATCATCTTTAATGAAATATCCGCTCTCGTTGTTACTCTTGAACATGAGAGGGTCACTTATATTTTCTCCATGTGCATATGCGGTTTTTGATTGCTCACCTTCTTCGTAAATAAGATTAATTCCATCATAGAGAAATGTCTTTGTTTCGCCTTGATGAATATTCTTTTGATAGCGGCGACCAAATGGATCATAGCTATAGCGTGCAATGGACTTACCATCAAGAAGAATCTCTGAAAGAAAATTATCAGCCGAATAACGATATTGATATAAACCATGAGAGGTGACTTTTTCGACACAATTTCCCTTTTTATCATAACGAAAAGCAGTTCCGCCTTTTTGTACCAGTTGGTTAAGATCGTTATATTTATACGAAATAGATATCTTTTGAATTTTTTCTGATTCTCGATTTCCACGCGAATCATACGCATAAATACTCTGCACTTGTTTCGTCAGATTTTCGACTTTTATTAATTGATTTTGTGTATCATAAAAATAGCGAAAAATACCAAGGGGTGTGAGCGCAGCAGTAAGATTGCCCATTCCATCGCGTCTATATTCAAAAACAAGTTCTTTGGATTTTTTTTCTTTTCCTACTATGCTCTTTGTTACACGAGCATCATCTCCATAGAGAAGTGATTGAGAAACAATTCCTCCATATTTTATAGTAGAAGGCTTTGATGATGCCAAGTATTCAATTTTTTCGGCAAGTGACTCTCCCATGGCAATAGAAACAAGATTGCCACCGAGATCACGGGTATACTGAATATTTATATCATGAGGAAGTTCTATTTTCGCAATTCTTCCAAATGCATCATAGGTATATTTTAAATTTCGGGAATGCTTTTTCTCATCAACTAAAATAAGCCTATTAAGAGCATCAAATGTCTGGGTTATATCAGCACTATCATTTTTTGCTTGTATACTATTTCCCATTTCATCATAAAAAAATGTCCGTAGTTTTTTCCCATTTATGTTTACGCTTTTTGTTTGATTACGAGAATCGAATATAAAAGTTTTTTTATTATTGTTTTCGTCAGTAAAAGAATTTCTATTTCCTATTCGATCATAGCCATATTTTTCACTATTTTTTTGTGGATCAGTACGCTTCGTCAAACGCATGAGTACATCGTAGTCTACTGCATATTCTTTCCCTAGCTGATCCTCTACCGCAATAATATTTCCCCATGAGTCATAGCGAAATTCGAGTGAATTTTTTGCTCCATTTGTGATACGAATGAGCCGATCGAGTTTATCAAAGAGAAATCGATACTCATTTTTTCGCTGATTGAGATATGATGTAATATTGTAGTTATTATCATAGGTTAAGTAAATTACTTCACCTTTTTGATTACTAATCTTTAATGGATTTTTTTCTCGATCATATTCGTAGAGTATTTCATAGCGATGATTATTTTTTACATTCCGAATTGTTCCATCAGGATAATATGAATACGTCATGTTATCATTTGAAGGATAGCCTACTTTTGTTAATCTTCGTAAACTATCATATTCATACCGGACAAGCTCAATCTTTCCTCTTATAATTGCAGTGAGATTTCCTTGAATATCATACGTAAAGTTTCGTGTAGCTTTAAGAGGGTCAGTCATTGATATCATCTCATCAACGTTATTATAGGAATAGCGAAAAGAAAATCCGCGAGGATTCGTAAATGTTATGAGATTGCCTACAGAATCATAGGTATAGATGTATTTTTTACCCAACGGATCCGTGATCTCGAGTAAACGTCCGAGTTTGTCATAGGTATATGCTGTTACATGGCCAAGGGTATTTTTAAATTGTATAAGATCACCTTTTTTTGAATAGATAAATCGACTCACGTTTTTATAGGGATCTAAAATTTCTTTCACTTTACCGAGATCGTTATACGCATATTTGATAAAGTGTTTATCATCTGTATAGATCAGAATAATACTTCCCATTGAATCATATCGAGCATGAAGTGTAGTTCCGATGGGATCAGTGATTCCCGTAACATTATCATTAAGATCATAGTCGAAGGTATAGGTATTGCCTTTAGTATCGGCCATGGATATCAATCGTCCAATCGTATCATGTGCAAAGCGTGTTATCTTTCCATGGGCATCGATGATTTGTTCGATCGTTCCATAATCATCATAGGACATTTTTTTTTCATATCCTCGAGGATTCACGATAATTCGTAAGTCGCCACGACGATCATAGATATATTGATACGTTCCACCCAGCGGATCTTTTGTTTCGACAAGCTTTCCATATTTATTATAGCGATAGTGAAATTCGCCGGCAGTATCTTTAATAAATTTTACTTTGTTTTGTTCATTGTAGCCATACGTAGTTGTGCGCTTATCAGGGAGGATCGATGATACGATATTTCCTTGCGCATCATAGGTATAGTAAGTTACGCGGCCTAATTCATCTTTTATCTCGGTCGGCAATTGGCAGCATCCGGCAAGCGTTGTTGTCTTTTGGTTTCCCAAGGGATCAGTTACGATCATCTTACGCTCATCATCGAAGTACTGATATTTAGTTGAGTTACCCAACTCATCAGTAAACTTTGTCGAGTGATGATTTACATTTTTTGGGTCGACAAGATATGAAAATTGTACACTTCGATCTCCGGGTCCTTTTTGTTTAATGATGCGACCACTTTCATATTCAAAACGAACTTCTTTTTTATTGGGGTAGATAATTTTTATGAGATTTTTATATTGATCATATTCATAACGTGTATTATTGCCCTGAAAATCAGTAACATCAGTCAATTTCAATTCATCGTCATAGATAAAATAGAATGATCGTTCAATAGGATCTTCAATGCGCTCAATTACCGGCGAATCTTTTTTGTAATGAAAATGGATTGTCCTACGAGCATTGTCTTTAATGCCAATAAGGCGATTATCTTTATAGACAAATTCGAGAGTGTTAGTAAAAAAATCTTTAATTTTTATGAGTTTGCCACCTAAATCAAATTCATAGAGTAAATCATCATTACTTGTCAGCGTATAGCCATTGTCGTGTTTCACGACTTTTTTCTTTCCACGAGCGATCGAGTAATACGTTCCTTTTTTAGGAAAATTTTGGATGTTTTTATAGCGCTTTTTCATTGTGACATAAAAATCAGGATCATTCATAAGACGGTTTAAAAATTCATCGTAGTAATCTTTTCGTCGAAGCGCTTGATAGGACTGATCTTCTTCTTCTCTTTCTTTGGCAATGAGCTCTGCAAAACGTTTTTTGGTAGTAGAAGGGTTGCCATCTCGAGAAAACTCATTGATAAAGCCATCGGCTTCGACAATTTGAATTGTTTCATAGCGAGTTTCACGAATATACATCCCAAAATTATATGTCCATCCCTTTCCAAACGGGCCAATAAGATTCATCCGAGAATTATATGCTCGGAATACCTGCAAAGGCAGCCGTCCGGGAATATATATATCTTCATACCCAAGATATAAATTTCCATTTCGAAGATTTACCGGATCATTTTTGAAATGGACATAATAGTTTGGGTCTTTTTTTTCTTTAAGAATATAGTTCAAAGATGATGGTTTATAGGGACCATAAGCAAATATAAAACTAGAAAAAGAAAAGTAGAAGAAAATAATCAATGTTTTCATTATTCTGTAGCTATACTCTTCATAATTTAGTAAACTTTAAATATAATCATAATGGAGCTTTACCATGGATGCAACATTAATTAAAAATTATCTTAAACGAATTCCCTTAATGTCCTTTTTTCATGAACCGACTCTAGAAACTATTGGTAAAATCTGTATCGCCCGCGCGTTTCAAAATAATCAGGTTATCTTCAAAGAAGGTGATTCGGGACGATCGATTTACGTGGTGATGTCTGGAAAAGTACAAATCATGAAAACTATTGGTAGCGCTTCAGAGATAAAACTTTCGACAATTAGTGAAGATATGCTTTTTGGAGAAA